>DAOM01000121.1 GCA_002501855.1 Candidatus Nitrosopolaris nunavutensis | reverse complement strand
ATCAACGCAAATGTGAATATTCGAAAAATTCTTCCGTACATACCTGACCACAAAGGGAATGATGTGAGTGTTACCTCTCTCAAAAGTGAACTATCGGGTAAATACGTTAACAGACCATCTTTTTTGAAACTACTTTTCGAAAGACTTGAACATTACTATTGTTACTTGGAAAAGGAAGATCTGGGAGGGATGGTTATATTAAATCAAATTAATGATAGATTGGATATTTTAAACGCCGTTGTGACCATTCAGCAGACAGATAAAACGATCGAAGGTCTAGTTGTGGGTTTAGGTTTAGATGGGTCTCTCGTGCTAAAAAAGAATGACGGGTCTTTGATTGAGGTCCTCAGCGGCGATACCAGATCGAGTGTATTAAAACAACAGAACTAGCTAGATCTTTGTTGTTTTTTCATTCACTCGTTCGTACAAGAAAATTATAATATTCTACATACGATTGCTATGTCATTTACATTTGTCCCGGTACGGCCGGTCACGATTATTGACCTTAATTGTCTTAAAGCCCGGTAACTATCATGCCTATCCAAATATTCTTTGACTTTCACGCCGCTCGCTTTGATTCTAGACATAGTTTCGGGGGTTAAAATCGCACCGGCCGCTTTTGAATTCCCATCTACCCCATCGGTGCCCAAACACAAAATGGTAATATCAACTTTAGGGGGAAATCTACACTTTAGAGCGGCTGAGAGAACAGCCTCTTGATTACGACCTCCCAATCCGTTTCTTTTAAAACGATTAAGTTTGACCGTAGTCTCCCCTCCCATTACAAGTGCAACTGATTCAGGTGACCGGATCGCATCTTTACCCAAGTCCGCAAGATAATAGCCGAATTCTCGTGCTTCGCCAGCAAAGGTAGAGCCTAGGTTCATTACTGTGCTTACATGTTTTCCAAGATATTTCGCTGCGTAGTCGCATAGAAGTGGGTTGTTGCCGATTAAAATGTTATGCACCTTCTCAAAAATGGGATCGCCCTCTTTTGGTGTATCTTCGATTTCGCCATTAATACCCTTTATTATCAGTCGTCTAACTGAGGTAAAAGGTTTCTGCCATAAACGATATTTTTTCAAGATCTCGGCTGCGTCTTGAAATGTCGACCTATCAGGTACCGTTGGTCCTGAAGCAATGATATCGATTTCGTCACCTATAACATCGGACAAGATCAATGTGACCACTGTACAACCGCTCTTGACATATCGCACGAGTCGGCCACCTTTAACAAGCGAGAGGTGTTTGCGGACTACATTGACCTCATTAATGGTCGCGCCTACAGATAACATTGCGTCCGTAATTTTCTGCTTATCGTGAAGTGAGATACCCTTGAGCGGAAGTGGTAATAGCGCAGAGCCTCCACCGGAAACTAAACAAAATATCAAGTCACGTTCAGTAGCTTTTTTTACTAATTCAACAATTTTTATTGTGCCTTGTACACCTGCTTTGTCAGGTAAAGGATGGCCTGCCTCAGTCACCTTTATTTGTCGAGTTTTTATAACACCACCGATTTTGTTTTTAACCATGTCATGGGGAACATTAATCGCGCCACCAGAAAGTCTTTTCTTTAAAATCGTAGAAATTGCGTCAGACATTATGGCTGCGGCCTTGCCCGCACCGGCCACATATATCGATTCATAATCATCCAGATCTAACTTAATGATATTGTTACGGATGTCAGTCAACAATAACCTGGAGTTTCTTAATTTAACCGCATGGTCTACGAGTCTTTTTGGATCGGAATTCCGAAGACAGAATTCTAATGCAGAAAGAGAGATCTTCAATGATCGGCTAGGGTGGTGGTCTTTTTCCAAGTCCGCTCTATTCAAAATAAGCGCCAATACGACTGCCCAGTCTTATATGCCTGATTGGAATTAAAACTGATCGGCGCTGAACAAGCTGACAGGCTAAAACCTCATGGAATTAAGCAAGTAGCAATTACAATAACACCACACAGATATAAGCCATCTCACCACAGAAACCTTAGAAAATGCTGCCGTTGCTTGATTTAAATCACATGGTAAGGTAAAATTACATAAAGAATATGAGTGTAATAAATTCTTCTGTGAAATTTCATATCGGTTATCCTAACATTGATGAGTTGCATGTACCCGTAATATTCAATAAACACTACTATAATGTACACTTTTGTCGTTTTCAAATGGCCAGATGCATCAAAAACAGGAAAGAGTCTATAAATACTAGATATTTATTGTAAAGATAAGTTAATCAGACCAAAGTTGAGATAAACAAGCCGGGCTGAGGTTTATTGGTAGTGGATCTAACGCTAAAAGGAATGGCCGGAAAACGAGGATTGATGTTTGTATCCTACTATGGAAGGTCACGTGCATTCATATCAAATTACAGAACTTGGCAACAATACCATAATTACGGAAAAATTGTCGAAATCGCCTCTTCGCTACTAAGTCACGAATCTCTGCATTTAACCCTGAATAAGTTCTCCCTTTCGGCATCGGCAAAGTTAGATAACTTATTTGGTCGATCTAATACGTGGGAGAATTACCCGCACGGTTTGGGAGACTTCGATAGAATTAGACATGCTAATCCTACATCATATAAAAACGCACAAAAAATAACCAAAATTAGGGCGCAAAGGCGTCGAAGAATAAAGCCTCTACCTTAAAGGAATACATAAATTATCTCGATGTTAAAAAAACCATATTGGATGTTCAGGATATACACCCCTCAGGATGCAAACAAAGCCCTTCCTGAGGTTAAGCGAAGGTTTAACACTATACTTTCTCAAAAAAACAACGTCGTAGCATTGCAGGAAGAAGTACAAAAAACAGTCGAATCGGGCTCACTAGAAAGATTCATTAAAAAAAAACAGCAGTTGAACGGAGCAGTATCAAGTCTATACAAATCAATCGAGCAGCTCGAGGATATGGGAATTATGATCAAAAGTGTGGACGATGGTTTGCTTGATTTTCCCTGTATGAGGTTTGACGAAGAGGTCTGGCTTTGTTGGAAGCTTGGAGAAACAGAAATCAAATTCTGGCACGATAAGGAAGAGGGGTTTATGGGAAGGAAACCGTTGGCACCCAAAGGTTTTCTAACAGGGGAAGATGACTTGGCGGACTTAAGATAGGGATCCAACAAAAAGACTTGAAGTATTTAGGGATTTTAATTTTTATTGGAACAATGAAAGATAATGCCAAAGGCGGGAAATTTGGTCAGGTTCTTAAATAATAAACTTCATATAGAAAAAATCCAGTCGTTCGATGATCAGTTCGGAATCTTTAAAAGATTGTACCATCGGTATGACAAAGTTTTCATCTTTGAATCTCTTGTCGGTCCTAAAGAGTTATCTGAATTTTCTATAATCGGATTTGACCCCGAATTAACGATTACTTGTGACACCAAAAAATTTAGCATATCAGACCGTTCAGGAGTGACAAAAGTGACCAAAGTTGTAGATCCACTGGTCCAGCTCCGAGAGGTTGTTCCTAAGGTGTCCGACAATCGGTTCAGATACCTGGGTGGTGCAGTGGGGTACGTTAGTTACGATGCCGTACGCTTCTGGGACCGCCTGCCGCTACAAAATACGAGAAAGCATCATTTCCCATTGTTAGAATTCGGAATATTCACAGACGGGATCCTGTACAATCACGTAGAAAAGCAGGCTTATTATTTTTCGATCCGACCAAATTCTCGAATCAAAGAAGTAAAGGATCTCATATCTGAGAGTCCAGCTCTTCAGGAAGAATCGACATTTTCGTATTCAACCCCTGAACGAAACGTTACTCGGAAGCAGTTTATAGAAAAGGTCAATAAATCAAAAAAATATATTTATGATGGTGATGTCTTTCAAGTTGTTCTTTCAAAACGTATGACTTTTAAGATATCTGGAGATCTTCTAACCGTATACGAAAAACTTAGAGACATAAATCCGTCACCTTACATGTAC
This sequence comes from Candidatus Nitrosopolaris nunavutensis, assembly GCA_002501855.1. Lineage (GTDB taxonomy): Archaea > Thermoproteota > Nitrososphaeria > Nitrososphaerales > Nitrososphaeraceae > Nitrosopolaris > Nitrosopolaris nunavutensis. The sequence continues at coordinate 3,945 of DAOM01000121.1, read as the reverse complement.
TTTTTCAGGATGGGTGGGAAACATATCATAGGCTCCAGTCCTGAAATGCTTCTTCGCGTCACGGGGGACCATTTGGAGACATTCCCAATTGCCGGAACCAGGCCAGTGGCAGATGATGACAAGAGGAATCAACAGCTAAGCAGGGATCTTCTCAACGATGAAAAAGAGGTTGCAGAGCACACTATGTTGGTAGATTTAGCTCGCAACGACATCGGAAAAGTAAGCAAGTATGGAACAGTTCAGGTTAAGGAGCTAATGAAAGTTAAGAGATTCAGTCATGTGCAGCACATGATATCGCACGTTACTGGCATTCTTCAAAGTGGTTTTGATTCGTACGACGCATTTAGGGCAGTTTTTCCAGCAGGAACCGTATCCGGAGCCCCAAAACTGCGGGCTATGGAAATAATCGATGAGCTGGAGCCAAATTTTAGAGGGCCATATGCAGGTGCCCTTGGTTATTTTTCTGCAAACGGTTCATGTGATTTCGCGATTACCATCAGATCTATCTTTGCAAATAAGAGCGATGCTTTCATTCAATCAGGTGCAGGGATTGTCATGGACTCCATTCCTCAAACGGAATGGGCAGAAACTGAACAAAAGGCCAACGCACTGCTTTCTGCTCTTGAGAAATCGAAAGCAACTAGCAAATCCTAAGCAGCAAATCCTGCGTGCGTGTTTTCTTTGGGATACAATTCCGGCTAAAACTGATGATTATTTATCTCCCTGGCCGGTCTCGCATATCGGTTTGAACGATTATTATGGTATTCTACTGGTAATTTGGCGTCCTTCTGCCTTCCAGTGAGGATTCCGACCACTACATCATCTGGTTTGATAATACCTTCAAGCCTGAGCTTTCGTACGCCGGCGGGCACAGCACCAGATGCCATTTCACAGTCGAATCCATTCAAGCCAACAATCGACATTCCGTCGGCCATGTCCTCGTCATTGACTTGTGTAACCACACCTTTAGTAATGTCAATCGCCCTTAACGCCTTTACCAAATTGGCCGGTTTTCCAATCTGTATGGCGGTTGCGCGAGTTTTCGGGAGTACACCTTGGTTTTGTTTATGCAGATAATATCGATCTACCATCTCTAGATCGGGTCTTCCATTATTCCAATCCAGTGTCTTGTTTTCAAACAATCCATTGACTAGCTCGTAGAATGAATTGGCTCCTTCAGCATTGATCACTGCAATTCTTGGAATCTTTTTTATCCATCCCCATCCATGTAATTCAATAAGACATTTACCGCAGCTGGAAGTATTTCCCAACGCGCCTCCCGGATAGACGATCCAATCTGGCGGATTCCAACTTAAATGTTCCATCACTCTATACACTATTGCTTTTTGTCCTTCTAGACGGAATGGGTTTACAGAGTTAACCGTATATCCTTGTCTTTCGGTTACTTCAGCCAAGGAGGCCGCAAGTGCATCGTCGAAGTTGCCATCAACCTGAATAACCTGAGCTCCAAACTGGAACGCTTGACTCAATTTCCCTGCGGCCACTTCGCCTCTTGGGATGTAAACGTCACATTCCATATTTTCGTTTGCCGCATACATCGCTGCTGAAGCAGAAGTATTCCCTGTGGAGGCGCAAATCAATTTTTTTACCTTCAGCATTTTTGCGTGCGTAACAGCGGTTGACATGCCGTTGTCCTTGAATGATCCACTCGGGTTGTATCCCTCAGGTTGCAGTAAGAAACTGTCGTGATTCATCGTAGCATAGTCAGCAACTTTGCTCATTTTATATGGCTTAGAAAGCCTTCCCTCTGCGCCGTCGAGAGAGACTAGTGCCCTTGCACACTCGTCGAAATTCTCAGTGTCTATCCCAAGAAAATTAATTAGATCTCTGAAGCGCCATACGCCACTTTCATTAAAAATATTCCCTCCATGGTTTCTCCGAGCATAAAATACTTCGACTAGGTTTTTAGATGGTACTTTAGAATATATAATATCCAGAAGCGAGCCGCATGAACATTTGTAAATGTCGTTTTCAATATCAAACGATAGACCACATGAGGGATTAATGCACTTCTTAGTAGCTACAGCTTGCATACAGGAGATCTTCTTGAAATCTTATTTAGACTTTTTTCCCGATGATTTCGTGAGTCACGTTAGCTGTTGAACTACAGATTTGGATTAGAGTTAGAAGTTTTAATTAATTTTATATGGTATTATGGCTTTTGAAAAGATTTCTCGTACATCTTTAAAAGCTGTTGTATTACGCCGTCCATGTCATCTTCTTTGACCGCAGGAGATACCGCGTGCTTGAGGAGATTATTAACGGTTGTAGAAATTTCTGAACTAACTTCATCAAAACTGTCCACATCTGTATAAGTTTGTTGGTAAAGGCGACGAAGTCTCATGGCATACATCTGAGTTTGGTCGTTAAGTGTTACGTTGTAAGCATTATTGTTTACCTTGATTTTTTCTTTCATCATGGAGGTTCTTTCCTGTGCGTAGTCTTTAAAAAGCTTGCCTACGTCTCATTTCCACTTTCGTTAGAGATCAAGAGTTATAACACGGAGTTATGTTGTCAGCGTTCTGTAAACATTTTGGTCTTGATAATTTGTCTAACACTCTTTTATTGAAAATGCGAAAAAACTGGGGAGAGGTAGGTCATAAAAATTGAAGAATCGTTCTGAAATAGAAATAATGGCTTCTATTTTACGTTCCGCTACAAAAGATTGGGAATACAAAACTACCATAATGAATAATGCGATGGTATCACATTCTCAATTGATTCGATACCTTGCGATTGCAGTAGAAAGAGGATTAGTGAACTACTCGGAGAATTCAGGTCTGTACAGAACCACGGAGGCAGGTCAAGAGTATCTTGGGAAGTATGAACAGCTCATTCTCCTTCTACCGACTATTCCGGAGCTGCCTGATTTGAGCGATTCCGAGGAGATCCACCAAGAGATATAGAAGAGGACAGGGTCGCATAAGTAGCCTGACCACTAACGAGGCCATACACCAAGTCCATTCGTTCCTAGCCAGATTCGGTTGGCACATACGAGGCGTATACTGTTCGGTGCAAAAAAATATGAGCTCTTCTAGAATAAAAGTGTGATTTGATAGAATCAGATTGTTCAGAATTGAAGCTTGCACTGAGGGAGTCCGTAAAGAGGAATCAGTGCAAGGCATTACTACTATCTGGGGGTTTAGACAGCAGCATTCTGGCCGATATCTTGAGACCGAAGCAAACTTTCACTGTCGCATGGGACAATCAGGCGCCAGACCTTCATTACGCTAGGATGGTGGCGCACAAATACAATACAAGTCATACAGAATTAACCCTAAATAATAAAAATAGTCTGTTTCATATCTTACGAGCCGTAATCCTAGGTTTAAAGACGTTTAGTCCCATCGACATTAGAAATTCCTGTGTTGTTTACACAGGGATAATGAACGCAAAAAAACAAGGCTTCTCGGATATAATGACAGGCGACGGCGGCGACGAATTGTTTGCAGGTTACAACTATCTTAATCGATATTTTATGGATGCCAATAGGTTGGATATTGAACTAAGGAGGCTGTGGGATATAATGCACTTCTCTTCAATAAGTCTTGCAAAAACACTCGATATCGAAGTCAAGGCGCCTTTTCTGGACGATATATTCCTCAATTATGCCAAATCCATCGATCCGGCAAAAAAAATAGGCGAGTTCTCAGGGAAGATGTGGGGTAAATTTATCCTAAGAAAGTGCTTTCTAGGAGAGCTTGGAGGTGAAATAGTATGGAGACCGAAACTTGCCCAGGAGGAAGGAGCAGCCACCGTCAATTTAAAACATTTTTTGGAAACCCAGTTTAACGACATTGCCTTTCGTTCGAGAGCAGAGCAGGCCCGAGCAGAGGGCGTCATTGTCAAGGATAAGGAGCATCTTTATTATTACGACGTTTTTAGAAGTTATTTTTGCCCCCCATACAAGGAGTATTGTTCTGA
>DAOM01000095.1:5939-6709 GCA_002501855.1 Candidatus Nitrosopolaris nunavutensis | reverse complement strand
GAGTTAATAGATATGTCGGTTAGTTTGGAGCAGTATAGTAGTGCATATTTTGAATTAAAGAAGCTCGTGGATGAATATTTTATTAAATGGAGAGGCGAACAGTCGAATAGTATCAGAGATAATATATTGAGAAAAAAAGGATTTACAGATGACGATTTAGAGTTATACAATGAATCTTATAATGGTGCCATGGTAGCATTAGGTGCGCTAGTAACAGAAATATTCGAGGTTATAATCACTAGATGTGCGTTAAGGTTGTATAGATTTAAGATTACTGATGTTGCGGAGGATATACTCAATAAGATCATTACAAACGCAGTGACATTTCGAGTCTCACTCTTGCTAAAAGGCATTAAATCACATGAATCTATTCCATTTAATAAAGAAGATCTGAATGCAAAAGAACAAGGTGATGGAAGTTATGTTAGCCCATTTGCCATACAAAACCTGATAATGAAAATGCCAATGCAATACTATTTTCCTAGTGTGATGCATAAAGAGGTCAAAAATGCAATACTATCTTATCTTTCTCTATTAAAACCATCCAAGGAAAGTATACAATATACTTATGAGATGATAAAAAATGGTTCGAAAGAACTCGGACGGGATTATCCATCCTTGCCACACCATGCGACATGTTTGTTTGATGTTTATGAAGCCTATATGGGTAAATGAGATTAACTCTGTGTGTAGTTGATTACTCACTTAGTTTTCCTGTATCTATTCTTGTAAGTATTTGTTGGAATTTATTTTCCATTTCTTCACGCATA
>DAOM01000095.1:472-5654 GCA_002501855.1 Candidatus Nitrosopolaris nunavutensis | reverse complement strand
TTTCCATTTCTTCACGCATAGCTTTCATATCTTGTTCATATTTCTCCTGTAGTGACTTTACTTCCAACTCTTTTTCTTGTAGTCTATGGTTAATTATATACTCATTAGTTTCGCTTCTGACCCTTAACTCTTCGTTATGTCTTTTTAGTGTGTTTTCCTGATTGACAGTTAGATGGTCTACGGCTTTAAGATACTCGTTTAATCTATCTGCCTCACCATATTTCAGATACACCCCTCTTACTCCTAACTTATGACCTACTAGCATTTCCCTGATCTCACTATCCATTTTAGAGCGTCCCATTTGAGTAATACAGTACTTGCGTAGTCCATGATTTGCGGCAACTTCATTTCTTCGTTTACCGTTTCTGTTGGTTTCCGATATAGATTGATACTTTGCTATACCGCTCTTTATCAGCAGAGCTCTGACTTTAATCTTTAACGATGGGTATGCCATCGGCCTTGCATCTTTGACAGTACTTCTATCATTTTGATTGAAGTCATGTCGAAAGAGCGGTGAGTCAGGACTTAGAACTTCTCCAAATCTCTTTCTATACTCCAAGTATTCTGTAACGGCATCATAACATTCTGGCGTACAAAACGTATAGTACTCATCTCTGGTCTTTCTGTAAACTACTATTTTGAAAATATCATAATTTGACACTTTAGTCAAGTCCCTAATTCTTAATGAAGGGATAGCACCAACACGAATACCACTAGAGGCCATTAGCAAAATAATGGCCTTGTACTTTAGATCAGCAATGCTAAGAAGTTTAGCTATCTCCTCATAAGTGTACTCTCTATCTTCATTTGATTTCTCAAGTCCGCCTACAAATTTACTGATTTGTGCCCAAGGCAGGACAATGTCATTCATTTCGCAAAAATGCTTAATCGCACACAATACACCATTACGACTATAATAGGATAATTGTCTATCCTTTTTCAAATATGTCAGATATCTGATTAAGTCTGCTTTCAGGCTGGTTGGTTGTCGACTTACCAGGTCCTCTATCTGATAGATATTTTTCCACTTTGCAAAATCAGCTAGCAGTCTAGTATACTCTTGTCTTGTTCTGTCTGTATGCAATGATTCGATAAAATTCTGGTATGCGGGACCCTCTAAGCTAATTGTCTTTGTCCTAGTCGCCTCTGCCGCCTGACTAGCCTTAGTTACCGTGGTAGACATACAATTACTATATACGGACCGTTATTTATAGGATTGTTGTAGGTTGCATAAATTCTCTCCAATAAGGATTGTAGCTTGAGTATCGAGGATGGTCTGCTCAATATACCTAATATCAACATTATTATAATCATAACAAGGGTGGCGATCTGTTAATCTTTGTACTAATTGTTCGGTTGATTCATGTTTAGGCATCAATATTCTGATTTTTACGTTTCTTTGTTGTACCGCTTCTTCTGCTAACTGTACTGCCCCCATCTTTTTAATGACGAAGAAAGGCATTAGTAGTAGGGAATACTATCATAATTTCCTTTTGTGCATTTTTTAAAATATTTAGATAGAATTCCCTTGCTTTAGGCGCATTCGGAATAACTTCAATATCTTCTAAATCAACACCATCCTCAATGCTTGCTATTTTGTCGGTAGCATCGATCGAGTTTTTCCATAAGTGTTCAAATAAAGATTGAAAGTGTCTAATGTATTTAGGTTCATTACTAGTAAAAATGCTATCTCCAATGTCAGTACCTTCTGTATTTGCTATTGAACCGACAATTTCTTTATCTGAAACTCCAAAACTCATGGGGATATTATTGATATGTCTTATTTTTACTCCAGCATCTAAGAATATTTTAATTAAATCTAGACTCTTTTTGTCTATAGTAGTGATCCATCTTATCCCTCGATGATCGCCTTCTTTTTCCTTATCTAGCGCTTCCTTAATTTTGTCATAGAAATTCTCGTAGGAGAATTGTATTCTATTAGCTTGTGTGCAAACTGATAACTCTTTAGAGCTTTTGATATAATTGATGAATTCGTCTTTCTTTTTTGCATGTTTATCTATTACTCTTGTCTCATAATTTATCACACGGCCCAATGCGTTATGGAATATGAGTGAACGATGTAATTAAAGTTGTATTATATGGACATGACGGATTAAGCTTTGAACACTATTAACTGACAGATTGCGCCGCCAGCTCATATGGAATTCCTCTACATCTGTTTATTAAGAGATTAAGCATGCTTGCAGCTCCTACAGATGCGATGGAACAGTCGACGTAAGTGAATTCAATGTGCTTGGCAATATAGGATCGATTAGTTCGCTCCTGAAATCTTTGTCATGATTACCGTTGGATTCGAATTGAGGAGGAAGAAGGAAGCTATTTCTTGTTCGCAAATTCGTCTTTATTTCGTTACTGGTTTACTCCTACAAGTTTTACTAGTTTGGGTAATATTGAGTTGTTAAAATAAAATTGATTCTCTAACTAATTCTTCGCTGTATACTCCTTTGTATACTCCATTAACACATTAACAAACAGTTGCTTTGCAAATGAGTTTTTGCTTAATTGATCCATTGATCCAAGAGATGATATTAAGTCCTGCATTTGCGATTGCATTGAGTTAAATCGTTCTTCCATGACAGTTAGTTTATCTTCTTTCTGTTTCTAGTTCTCGAGTGTTTCACTATATGTATCATACATTAATATCAGTCTACACTTAGCACAGAGCTTGCTTTCTGGATCAGTTGTTATCTTTAATTAAAACAATGAGAATGAATTAACCTTAGAACACCATACGCCATCCATGTACTTACGTACATTCATCAAAATGTGTAGGCTAACTCATGACAAATATCAGGCAGCATCAATTAGCTATCGGCAAGTTAAACGTAAATGTAGTTCCTTCGTCACCAGCATTGTTCTCAGCCCAAATCTCGCCCCCGTGAGCTTCTACGATACTCTTAGAAATAAATAATCCTAACCCTGTACCTGAAAAAGATTTTGCAGCAAATTTTGAAAATAGTTTGGGCAATATTTCAGGATCTATACCGGTACCAGTATCCTTTACACAAATAACAATCAGATCCGTATCTTCATCTAATGTTGTCGTAATATTAATAGTCCCTTTCTCAGTAAATTTAACAGCATTACTTAGTAAATTAGAAATAACTTGAGTTATTCTTCCTTTGTCTGCTTCTAATAAAATATCTTGGGGATGGTATAATAACCCTACATTTTCGCCATTAAAGTCTCTGCTCAAAATAATATCATCGAGACCATTTAGTATTACATCATTTAGATTGAATAGTTCTTTCTTCAATAGTAGTGACTTACTTTCAATTTTTGTAGCATCTAATATATCGTCTGTAAGCCGACTCAATCTTTTTGCATTTCGAGAAATAGTATCCAGTGATTCCTTGTACTGTTGAATATTCCCTGTTTTAGAAATGAGGAGTTCTGATAAACCAAGTATAGGCTGAATAGGTGTTCTTAACTCGTGTGCTGCTATATTGATAAACTCCTTCTGCATTGTATCATGATTTTTTAATTGTTCATGTGCTTTTTTTATGTCTTCATATAATTCAGTTTGTTTCCATAAATTCTCAAATATTGAAATATAAGACAAAACTCCAGCTTTGCTATTAGAATATGTTGATAACCCTATTGCGTCATCGAAAGTTGTCTTTAAATCATCTTTTATCTCCATCACTAACGATGCTTTTTTGTCTATTACTAGAAATGTGGCTTGAGTACCAGACGTTTGTTCAATGTATCTAACATCAATATTGCTCTGCTGTTCTCTTAGGTTTTGTACCACTTGCTCAGTTGATCTATGTGTAGGCATTAATATTCTAACTTTTATGTCTAGCTCTTTAATTGACTCTTTGCATAATTCTATTGCTCCTATTTTTTCTTGACGAATGAAAGCATTGGTAGTCGGAAACATAAACATTATCTCACTTTCAGCATTCTTTAGAAGATTCAAGTATATCTTTCGTGCTCTATCTGAATTTGGGATAACTTCGATGTTAGTTCGCTCAGCTCCTTCTTCAATTTCTCTAATTCTCAGTTCAGCTGGTATTGCCCTATTCCAAAAAGAATCAAAGACATATTGCTGATGTTCTACAAGTTCCTTGACATTACTGAAAATAATTATAGTGGCAGACTGTGTTTTATCATGTGAAGTTGTAGGAGCGAGATATTCTCTTTCACTTATCATAAAATTACCTTTTATACCATCCAGATGACGAAGTTCATCAACTATTTTCATCATCTCTTTGCAAGAAGATAGATTGTCATTTGTAATTTCAGTAAGATATCGTAATTGTACAGCTTTACTTTTAGCCTCAATAAATGACTTTCTTATTGGTTCAATTTCAAATGCTAATGGTGGTCGCGTATAATCCATGCAAGTATCGATTCTGCTCTTTGCTTCAGAGAAAAAAAGCAATTCGGCGCCTATCACATTCTCAGATCCATACAATACCTCTGTCTTTTCTATGACGTATCCTTCTTCAATTTCTCTCATTTTTTGTTCTGCCGGGATTGCCTTATTCCACAGGATTTCAAATACATATTCCTGCTGTTGTATGTCCTCTTTGACATTGCTGTAAATAGCATGCGGTATAGTCGTTAAGTTCGATTCAATCAGAGTCGCGGTAGTCGTAGCAATATACTCTGTGTCACTTACTCCAAAATTTCCTCTTACTCCATCTAAATGTCTGAGCTCAGCAATCTTCATCGCCTGCTTACAGCGATATAAGTTATCTTTTGTAATTTCAGTAACAAATCTTAATTTTACGCCCCTACCTTTAGCATCAGATGCAGCCTTCACAATAGAATCAATTGCGAAAGGAACTATTGATATCGATTTAATATCTGCAAAATAATCCCATCTATTCGTTGCATTATAAAAGATTTGTAAATATCTTCTAGTTATAATTTCTGTGTTATGTAAAACCTCGATCCTCTCAGTTTTATTGACATCTGCAGTCGAAATTGTCAAATATGATCTCAATATTACCTTATCCATCCATTTAAAGGCACAGGTTTTGTACAAGTCGAATGCGGATGCACTCATACGCATCATGGCGAAATAATTCTTTTATAGTTCAGGCCACACTGGCATATTACGATAGTGGCCCCTTGACACTTCGGGGCATTGTTTGTCCGTTTACCGCTCCGATTATGGCTATCCTCGACTTAGGGATCTAGTGCCCGGACT
>DAOM01000095.1:0-137 GCA_002501855.1 Candidatus Nitrosopolaris nunavutensis | reverse complement strand
GGACTAGACAATAGATTCAGATACGCTGTCGAAGTAAGGCACAGCTCGTGGTTTCAAGATCTAGCCTACAATTTCTTTGCAAATAATGATATTTGTATGGTCTGGAGTCAGCTCGCGGATTTGCAAACGCCACCCAT
>DAOM01000027.1 GCA_002501855.1 Candidatus Nitrosopolaris nunavutensis | reverse complement strand
CATATCTCCGCTTCTCATGATCGCTCGCAAGAGTTTGTTTAAAATATGGATAGCAAAAATATCAAGATGTCGATTCATGGATGTAATTTGTGACACTAGTTTTTTAATCGTCCTTGTTTCGGCTCCGATACAACGCATAGACAAGGTTGAGAGTGAGCTCGGTAAACTAAACTTGTTGGTTCCAGATATCGTGATTGACGAGTTGAAACACTTGATGCGAACATCTGGTCCAAAGAAATCCATGATGGCAAAAACGGCGATCGAAATTTCTAGTTCGAGAACAAAAATAGTTCGAGTTGCAAAGTCTCGACACGTAGACGATGCTATAGTCAATTATGCTATTGACCACAACTGCGCCGCTGCAACCATCGACAGGAATTTGAAGAAGAGACTTCTCGCAAACGACATCTTAGTAATCACATTGAGCAACAATATATTGAGAGTCATGGGTCCTGTAGTTGAAGAAAAAATATAAAAAATTTTTAAGTAGAGACATCCATTAGAAAAGCAGCGTATATGATAGATTACAACGGTATAGAGATTTATTGGACCGGCCATGATGGTTATCGAATCATCGGAACTGATGATAAGAATAGAAAGAAGACAGTCTACATTGACCCATTCCAGCTATCAAGCGGGCATCACAACAAAAATGACGCAGACCTAGTTCTCATTTCTCACAATCATTTTGATCATATGAGCCTAGAGGATCTGAGGCATGTTATAAATAAACAAACTACCATAGTTGCTGCGTGGGAATGTATTGAGCAACTAAAACTTCTAGAATTAAAGGAGTCTAAAGGAGTAAAACCCGACGATAAGTTATCTATCCATGACATCCCGCTTGAAATCGTATACGCGTATAACACCAATAAAAAATTTCATCCGAAAGACGATGGAAAGGTTGGGTTTGTTTTTACAATGAGCGGTCAGCGAATGTATCATGCAGGCGATACAGACATTATTCCTGAAATGGAATCAGTTAAACCGGATATTGCGTTCGTGCCTGTATCTGGGACATATGTTATGACAGCAAAGGAGGCTGCGCAAGCAGTAAATGAAATTATTAAGCCAAAAAGATTGGTAATTCCTATGCATTATGGATCAATCGTTGGCAATGAAAAAGATGCAGAAAATTTCAGAGACCTTGTTTCAACGTGTGAGACAAAAATATTAGGACGGGATTAAAAAAGCAGCGAATAAATTTTCAGTCATCCAAAAAAGGTTTATCTTTTTTATTTTCATTATTAAAAAACTTATATACGTACCTTTTTCAATATAAATGACAATGGCCGCAAAGAAGAAAGCAGCAAAGTCTGCAAAGAAAGGGACAAAGTCCAAGAAATAAAGATCATTAACTGATCTTTAGTACTTGGAAAGTACAGTGTCAACACTGTCACTATCCCCTTCTTTTCTAATAACAATATGGATTAGTTTATCATCTTATTTTGTCTCATTAAAAATAATATTATTCTATGTATGAGATCAGGTCGAGGATATCATACGTTCGTCACTGCGTTCCGAGTCATGTCATGATAGAACGTTGTGATCCACTGCCATGACGTTGCGGAAGCTGCTAACCACTCTGTCATTATGACTTACACTCCACGCGGCAAGACAGTACCTTAAAAAAAGGGTGATCCAAATAACATCCATTAATGCTTGAAGGGGGTAAGACCATTTTAAGGATGGGCAGGTTTGAACTTCGGATGAGACATCTACTGGTTATTGGAGTTTTGTCTCTTGCATTTACCACTGCTTTTATTATGAGATCTTATCCTTCAAAATATGGATTTTATCTTAATGAATTCGATCCTTATTTCGATTATCGCGCTACAAAATATATTGTAGATCATGGTCTTAATGCCTACTTTAATTGGCATGACACCATGTCGTGGTACCCTGAAGGGAGGAATGTTCCGGCAACATCACAATCCGGGCTTCACATAGTCTCTGCTTTCCTCTACAAGATATTTGGCGCTGGCACCTCACTTTTGGACTTTACAATTCTGCTACCAGTAGTTTTAGGTTCTTTGACTACAATAGTCGTGTTTGCCCTTGTCAGGACGCTCGGAGGGACTACTGCAGGTATGTTTTCAGCGCTTTTATTTGCATTTAGCCCTGCAATAATTCAAAGAGGTAACTTGGGATGGTTCAAGTCAGAGCCTCTGGGTCTCTTTTTTGGGCTATTGGCAGTATATTTGATGCTTTCTGCCCTCAAACATAAAGAAGTCAAGTATTCTATTCTGAAAGCAATTGCAGGGGGATTCGTCTTGGGTCTAGCGAATGCATCGTGGGGGGGAGTCCAGTATTTCAGCATCCCCATTTCAATATTTTTTATTGCTCTGCCGTTCTTCAGAAAAGATACCACTATCCCGATGTATGTTGCCATAGCATTTACTGTGATAACGATCTTGATTGCAGGAGCGTTCCCACGACCCGGAATTTCGTTTGTTGTTGGCTTAGCAGGTCTCGCATTAATGGGTGGTACAATATTTCTGATTATGGCTCATTTTGTCAAAAAATTGAGTGAGCCTAGGAAGGCAATTCGAAACACACTTTTTCTTTTGATAGCTTTTTTTGCACTTGGAGTTGGATTCATTGCAGTGGGAGCATATCATCATTCATCCTTTAGGTACCTTAATGCGGTTAATCCATTTCTGTCTACTCAGAACCAGCTAGTCGCATCCGTCGCTGAACACTTTACACCCACGCTGGTGGACTACTTTACAAATTACTCCATCCTGCTGATGTTCGCTGGACTAGGCGCTTGGATTGCATTTAAACGTAGAAATGATATGTCAGTATTTGCCTTAATTTTAGGCCTTACAGGAATCTACGTCAGCGCGACGTTTGCAAGACTTTTAGTGTTTGCGTCGATCGGTATTATAGTACTAGCAGGATTGGGGCTCTATGAGATAACGCGTACCTATCTAGCTCGAGAATCGTCATCACCTTCTGCAGCCTCATCGTCATTTGTAGCAACCTCAAAATCGAAAAAGGTAAAGAAAAAAAATGTTGAAGGATCCAAAGTCTTGCCTGTAAAAAGTCAATGGTTGATAATAGCATATGTTGTATTGATAATTGTTATGCTCTCTATTCCAATGGTCTACCCTCCGAACTCGAACTGGTTGAGTTCTGCAGATATCCCACCATCCATTGCCAATGGTGGAACGGGCTATAGGCTGCAGACTAACGACTGGATAGACACATTAAATTGGATTGCAAAAGATACACCTAAAAATTCCGTTATTGCGGCGTGGTGGGACTATGGATATTGGATAACAACTCTCGGGAATAAAACTAGTTTGGCTGATAATGCGACCATAAATCAAACAAGAATTGCGACGATTGCAAAAATGTTCATTGACCAAAAAGAGAATGGAATCAAAATTGCTCATGACCTAAAGGCAGACTATATCCTCGCTTACGTCGTAGGGCAGAGATTCTCTGGAGTTAACGGTACTGCATTTTATACTTTGGGAAGCGGCGGTGACGAAAGCAAGAAGCAATGGTTTATGAGAATTGGAGGATTTGATGAAACCAATTACCTTCAAGCGGATGGGTTCACTGCCACCCCCAGATTCTGGAATACGACGCTTCTTGGCCAGATTATTCCCTTTACTCCACAAGCTTATGCTACATTTCAAGGAGGCCAATTGACTAATTTGCAACCTGACTATAGACCTGGAACAGTTGCTCTTTATGTAAAGCATATCAAATTTCCAGTCGGTAGCAACCCAGATAACCAGCCGTTAAGTTTAGTATATTCGTCACCTAGCTTTCAGAGCAACAACCCAGGTTTGGTGTTTGGAGTATTGGTATACAAGGTCAATCATAACTATGTGCCGAAAATAACATCGAACCCCTACCATGAAGTATTTGTGAACGTCACCCACCAACCGTCACAGCAACAGCTGAAGCCTTTACAACCGTTTTCCCCATCTTCTTCCCATCCTATTCGATCTTCACTCCCATCTTCAGGTCAAGGAACCCCAATAACTAATAATGCGACTGCCGCTGGCGCTATCACCAAGAGCACGGCCAACACTACGACCAACGCGACGACACACAGGAACACGACGACATCAGGTCAAGGAACCCCAATAAC
>DAOM01000145.1 GCA_002501855.1 Candidatus Nitrosopolaris nunavutensis | reverse complement strand
CTTTGTCGAACTGAATTGGAGAGTATCGTTGTCGTTGCTCGATCACGCTTTTCTCGTGTGTTGGCATAGTCAACTCATTGTTATCAAACAATCGAGTTTTTATCGTTCTATTGTTTTATATATGCTCAGATGAAGAAATATAGTAAAGTTATACTATTTACTGGTAACAATTGATCAGCTATACCAAAACAGTGCCTCTAAATTATTGAGAAATAGTATGGAATATTGGGAGTACTATTTGGTGAATAAATAATAGTGTTCAGCTTTGTAGCCAAACGATGTAAAAGAAAATTCTTAGTATCACAATTCTGCATCCATATTCTGAAGACAAAGCCTTGTTATATTTAAAGAAAATTTAATGCTGCGACGTTGATATTAGAATGTATAACTGGGTAACTCATCAAATAAAAACCTACAGACTGCGAGGAAAAGATGTTAAATACTACTTTCTATACGGCCTATACGTACTGATATTATGTAATGGCGATCATAGCGATAAGCAAGTCAGGATGCAAAATAAATCTAATTCTATCATTTACAATGCAAATACAAAAATAAGAAAGTAAACTCTAACATAAAACCGGTAGGTACATCACGCATTCCTTATGACGTTTCTTACGACAGATAATCTGAAAGTTTGATGTTTTCTTCTCCAGGAATTCTTGCAACTTCGAATCTCTCCTTAGGTTTAAGGAGAGTGGCAGTAGCATCAATTCCTACCTTGGTCGTAAGCAAATTCTGCTGATCGCTCGATGGGTCAAGACTAGATCCCTTCGCATTTGTAACTATCATAAATCCTTTATCTGCCTGACATCTAGTACAGATCGCATATTCTACAGCAATAGGATCGGCTGGGTTTATGTCTTCGTCTACCACAATTCCCATCTTGAGAGAAGGGTGGGAAGCAAATGCGGCCAGAATAGCATTTTTTGGTTCACCTTCAAGACGCTTGCGGATTTGAATTACTGCATTTAACCAGGTGCAGCCCCCTTCACTAAGATGGACTGCAATTGCTGTGGGAACCACGTTTTTAACTCCTTCAAATATTTTTGCTTCCACAGGCAAACCCATCAATAGTCGATGTTCCGGATAGCCTGGTAAAATATCATGCAAAATCGCATTATTTCTGAATTTTATCCTATCGAGTTCGAAGACCGGCTGTCGCCGCTTTATATCATAGGTTCTAAGCGCTTCTACCATCCATTCCTCCTCCGTCCTATCTGTAAGGATGGTGCCTTCTAGTACAATTTCGCTAAGAGTTGGAATAAAAAGCTGGGAATAATTGCTCCTTGTAACCGTAAGTTTTCGGTGCAGCAATGAGTTTGCGATACACATTTCATTTGCACCGTATGCTGCCTGATATGCTGATGCAATACTAATTGCCGGATGCACGCCTATTACGATGGAGACCTTGAGATCTTGTCCATGCTCCTTGGCAAATGAAAAGCACTTGTGGAGGTGTCTACCCTCAACCATTCTAATTACCAGATGTCTGTCGTCTAACAATAGTAGGCGATGTGTGGAAGCATTTTGGTTTCCCCTTTCCTGATCTTTTGCAAAAACAACCGAGGATGTTATATATGCGCCCGCATCCTTTTCAAAATGCGTAACGATGGGTAGGTCTCCTAAATTGTTGCTGGAATTCTCTTCAAAAGGGGCCTTAGTGAAGATTTTTTTCGGTTCGGTTGTTCGTGTCATTGCCGCTGTGACGTATGAATGAATTAACTCTTCCTTTTTCGCCCCAATGGCAAGAGAAAATCTCCTTCGGCTACCCAAAATGTTACATGCAACTCTGATTCTGCTGTGATTAACTGTTTCAAATAATATTGCCTGTCCCCCCTCCAGCTTACTCGCGATGGCAGCAATTTCAAATTTTGGCTCAACGCATTTCTTTATTATAATGAGATCCTTTTCTTTTTCTAGTAAACGGAGGAAGGCGCGTAAGTCATTATTTTTCTGTGAAGTTTCCATTTTGTTTGTTGTAGGTCCCAACATCTTCTTTCCCAACCAAATTCATAATCTCTCCCATAATTGCTTTCATATCGTCGAGATGCAACTGCTTTAAGCTGTGCATGCAAACAAGACAAATACCATTTATCATGGAAGAGACCCTTTCCGAAATTGTATTAATGAACATAGAATCATACTTGCTCGGAATAACTTTTGCTGTGTTAACTTTATTAGAAGAGGTCATAGAAACATACAAAGATCCAATCCGATTCGAACCTTCAGCAACTACGATAAAACAGCCGTTCTGAAAAGATAAAAATTTTATAATAAAAATTCTAGTACTCGGTGCTTTTACCTTGCGTGCGATGAACGCATCGGATCCTTCATCTTGCATTACTAAGAATCAATCTCTATACATGATTCTAGGTCATTTAAACCATCTATTTCCATTAGTTTACGTAATTTGACTGTTAGAACAACGGCTAATAGATAAAATTAAGGAGTATGCGAGCTACAACTTACACTATCACTACCATAATTGCTTGAAAAATCTGGTCCGTTGAGGCCAGTGGACGTGCTGACAGAACTAGACTTGCCAGGTGGAGACTCTCAAACCTTATTTCAATTATAAAGGGATTCAGAATCTGAATGTTGTTACAGAATCTTATACCGTATCGTATTACCAAAAATACGAATGATTCTCATCATAATCTTTTTCAAAATACCAATTCTATTGGTAAGGGGGTTGGTTCTTCTGACCCACTCACGTCTAGAAGATTGTTCTAACTAACGAGTTTATTGCAGGTTATGGCCGATTATCAACTATCAATGGTTTTTGATGATAAGACCTTGCTCCAATCGATGCAGTAGTGATAGCAGGAGTTCTAATACTTCTGACTAATTACTCCTTAAGACAAAAACCTTCAGAAAATACCAAGAAAGAAACATAAACCCTGTCTTAGAAGTAATGCCCGTTATTGCCACAGTGCCATTTTCTGCTTTGGCAATGGCGATTCCTTTTCGAAATCAAGAACCAGCCGCAAATATTGCATCTTATAGGTTCTTGTATCTAATTGCGCGGTCGGTTGGCAATACCTAGGACTGACATATGTCAAAGAAAGTCACTAGCAATCCCTAGCTTTATCACTAGCGATTATTGTGGTAGAGCGAGAAATCTCGTTGTACATCCACGTATTATCTGTGGTGTGTGTTCCTTAGGTCGCTGCCCATCATCGTCTGATTCGTCATTCTAACGGGAGCACAAATTGAATGACGGCTGAATACTTCTCTCTTATTGCTTTCATCGAATGTCCGTTTTCTTGTTTTTCTTCTCCTTGCCTTCCACGTATTCTTTCAATGACTTCAAATTATAGTCATACATATCCTCAAAAAATTCTACTAACTCCAACGTTCTATGTCTATTCAATGAATAAAACCTGTTCTTTCCCTGTTTTTTCTCCGTTATCAAATCTGCGTCTTTCAATATACGTAGGTGAGATGAGAGAGCTGGCAAACTAAAGTTAAAGTGTTCAGCTATCTCAGTAGGTATCATATCTCTCTTCTTGAGCAAAAGCAGCATTTCTCTTCTACTATCATCTGATAGTGCTTTCCATGGAGAACCCATAATATCTTTATAATTAAGGAAATATTTAAATGTTTAAATACCGCTTTTTATCATAATATCACTTAATGTCAAAAACAGAAGGGAAGGGACAACAACAAGGAACAATAGAAATAAGGAAAAGCATAGTCATTGACGCTTCACCTGAAGTAGTCTTCAAGTAGTCTTTGAAAACTTTTGACTATTGATAAATTTATCGTATGCATTTTCCATATATGAGCAATTACGAAACATGAATAGGGATGATCTTTGGAACTCTAGATTCTTGGAGCTCCTTCCTTGCTCGCAATTTAGCCTTGTATTTCAGGTTACGTGGTTTGGTTCTCAATCTATATCCACAGCAAGGACACCACAAACCATCCCACTTTATGAAAATTTCACATATTTGACATCGCTTCTGTCCTATAGAATAACGATTGCCATTGCTTTCAATTGGCCTGACAGCTTTATGACGATCATTAATTATGGTCCTTTGCCTTCCTCCAGTAGTCGTATGAGATGGAGAATTTATATTATTTTAAGAATTTGAATACGGGATATGTACACAGACGAAGTTCATGGATATCACGTGCAGGGTCAAAAATAAAATGTCACAATGGCGGTCAGTTAATTCAGCTTGGGAATTAAGAAAGACACGAGAAATCCATTAAACTGAATCAGCCTTGCACTCAGTAGAAGTAGATTGTTTTTACCAGGACGCCTTTCAATCATTAGCTTGTTATCATTTCATTTACTCGTTCTAGCATTGTCTCATTATCAATTGGCTTTGCAATAAAATATCTTTCACCAGATTTTGGAGATACGTCTTTTTTAAATTCATCATACTCCTGGAATTCACTCAAAGCCGTCAAGAAGCAGATCTTAATTGTAGGGTCTATCTTTCTTATTTCTCTATATAGCTCAAAGCCATTCAATTGTGGCATTTTAATGTCAAAAACTAAGAGGTCATACAAATCTGCTTTGAAATTCTTCAATGCTAAAACTGGATCAATGAATGAATCTACTTTGAATTTATTCTCCTCCAAGACCGTTTTTAGTGCTATAATAACATCCGGTTCATCGTCTACTAACAATATTCTTCTTTTCTGATTGTTCTTGATGGGTGACCATCTCCTAACTCAACTGTTGTTTTTGGTGACTGGCAGACTAAACATGAATATTGCTCCTCTACCATCAGAATTATTTTTAGCCCATATCTTACCACCATGTTCTTCTACAATACTTTTAGAAATAAACAATCCTAAACCTGTCCCTTGAAATGATTTTGACACAAATTTTGTAAATAGTCTTGGTAATATCTCAGGGTCTATTCCTGTACCAGTATCCTTGACAGTAACAACGACAAGCTTTTGAGCACCATTATCATGTTTGTTTTCTTCTTCTATACCTATGGATACCGTTCCCCCACCTTTCTTGGTAAATTTAATAGCATTATTTACTAGATTAGAAATAACTTGAGTTAATCTTGCTTTGTCTGCTTCTACAAAAATGATATTATGGTCTTCAGGATTGTATATTAGTTCTACTTTTACGTCATGACCTTTAATTTCTTGTACCGTATTTGATATTATGTCATTTAGATTGATTAGTTCTTTCTTTAGCGGCAATGATTGGCTTTCAATTTTTATAACATCTAAAATGTCGTCGGCAAGTTGCTGCAACCTCTTTGCATTCCTAACTATAACATCCAGTAACTCTTCTTGTGCTGCTCTATCCATTGTTTTATCAGAACGGAGGACGTCAGTTAATCCAAGTATTGGTTGTATAGGGGTACGTAATTCATGAGCTGCTACATTGATAAATTCTTTTTGCATTTTATTATTGATTTTTAGCTGCTCATACGTCCCATTTAATTTTTCATATAATTCTCTTTGTTTCCAAAGACTATCAAAGATTGAAGCATATGATAAGGCAATCGGCTTGCTATCAGAGTATGCCCCCAATCCCGCTGCGTCGTAAGAATTATCTTTTGTATCATCCTTTGTTTCTATAATTAGAGATTGTCTTCGATCAACAACTAA
>DAOM01000214.1 GCA_002501855.1 Candidatus Nitrosopolaris nunavutensis | reverse complement strand
AGTTGGAAGAGGAAGATTATTTGCGTGCAAAAACTCGTGTCCTCATAGGGGTGCGTCTCTTTCCAAGGGTGACTTTAATGGAGACAACATTGTTTGTTACATGCACGGATACGAATTCAATCTCTTCACCGGAAAGTTGGAACATATGAAGTCATGGAAGAAAGACGAGAGATGGATGGAACAAAACACAGAATGGAGAAAATCAGGTAATTTGGCTCTATATCCAGCATTAGAAATAGATGGAAGTATCTATATAGAATTACAAAATTAACTAAGAAATTTCAAAGTAATCAAATAGATAAATATAAGTGCTGCGATTTCCTCATTTCTTGTTAATTTTTAATAGCTTTGTTCGATTGGTGTTTTGCCATCTATGATTTGGACTCTGTGACTAATAGCTCAGCCTCATTTACGTTACTTCTAATTGGGTCATCATGATGTTCTGGGACAATTTCTTGCACAGGGTGTTTTTGATGCTGTTCTTCTTGTTGGGTTGCAGAATCAAAAGAAACTACAATCCAATTTTCAATTAGGTTACAACTATTAGGACTATAGTGAGCGTCAACTGAACACATATGTTCGACGGGACATGTCAGGCAGGGAGCCTCTTCGATAGTTTGGGTGCCGACGGGTAATTTGACGGCAAAGAGTTTATAAGTCCATCGTCCGTTTTCTAATATTTTCTCACGCTTTATAAGAGACCTTTTTTCAAGACGGATGGCCACCCGTGAACCATCACGACTAGTCAGATCAAGTTCCTTCCATAATTGTGATTGAAGGATACCAGCTTTTCCATTGTTGATTATAATTCTAAAACTTTTTCCTGTCAAGCCTTCTACGTCAGCATCATTTAATTTCACTTAGATAACCCCGAGTATACTTATAGGCGCTGTACTGCTAAATAATCGTTTTGCAGTCGCATTTGGCAAATCTAAACACCAAGCGGAGTTGGCTGGAAAATGATACGGAGATTATGCTTGGGGAATGAAACAGACTCCAAATCTATTTATCAGCGAGAACAGCAATAAATCTTGATGGGCAAATTCCTGGGAAGGAAGCCTAAGCCAAGGTCTAACCCAGCTTCTGAAACCACAAATCATGTGAATTACGATGACAATTCGGAGTTCCAAAAGCGTGACCTGTATCAGAAAGGCGTAAACCAAATGGCGAGCGAAAAGTTAGAAGATGCTATTCGCAGTTTTGAGCTGGCTTTAAGAATTGACCCAAAATATGTAGACTCGTGGATTAAAAAAGGATACGCGCATTTTCATCTTGCTCAATACCCCGTTGCCATTTCCTCGTACGACAAAGCGTTAGACGTAGATGTCAATAACGGGGAAGCGTGGAATTTGAAAGGGTTAGCGTATTATAGAATGAATAATTACGAGAAAGCAGTCGAAGCGTGCGAAAAAGCAATTGATATTAATCCCAACGACGGAATGTCATGGTATAACAAAGCATGCTATCTGACGGTTGTCGGAAAGGTGGACGAAGGCATGGAAGCTCTCAAGCGTTCAATAGAGATAGATATATCATATGCAAAGCGAGCCGTCCGCGATAGAGACTTTGAGAACGCGAAAGCAGAGGAAGGCTTTAGACGTATCATTGAAGTTGTAGTCCTAGAGTCGATAAGACAAGGCTACAACCATGTAGGTAAAATCGTCTGGGTTACAGGCATGGACAAATCGGAGGTCGAAGACGCTTTTATGCGGTTATCAATGAAAGGATTGACTGTAAGAAAAGAAAGTAAAGAAATCCATGGTTTTTTCACAAGTAAAGAAGAGTATTACGAATTAGTCAAGGAGATCGCCGATAAAGTAGGAGTGGCTAAACGCGTTGGTTTTTTTGGTCACAGCAAGGAAGTATCTGCACCTGTAAAACAGTTAAGGGATATTATCGAGGTCCTTGGAAAAGCGAAAGAATCAATAGAAAAAGGTGATGTTAATGCAACGATCGAATGTTTTGACCAGCTTATTAACCCTACGAAGCACGGAACCGCAATGATAGAGCAGTTCTTTGATGAACACAGAGATTTGAGACTCTTTCAAATTAGGTTAAAGGACAAGGGGCACGAGTATCTAAACTCGCACAAACCTGACATGACCAATCTTATAACAGATATTGAGGCTAAGATGCGAACTGGGCCTGTCTCGAGATCAGCAAAGGATTAGATCCGACAAGAACAGAGTCCAGGCCATGATTGCATAAACGCTTGACATTACCTCCCAACGTTCCAAATTATTGATTAGACAGTTTTTGATCAAAAAACCTATTGGACCAGCTTATCTTTTTTCATATCAGGTTTCGTAGCCTGTCTGAGGTGAAAAAGTACCTGCTCACAATACCGATGATACTTTGCTGCCAAAAAGAAGCTGGCTTGCAAATATTCAAATATGATATGCGGTCTACTGCACTGCACCCTTAATAGACTAGATCGGAGATCGTGACACTAAAATGTTTAAGAAATAAAAATACATTGTTGCCAATCATTAGTAACGATTAAATAATTTCTTTATCCTCATGATATTGTGAAACAGGTACAACTATTGCGGCTGCTCGTTAGAGAGAGAGCTATCGTCAGACTTTTAAAGACTATAGGATATTCGGAATATCCGACTCGAGAATTACTCCAGAGACTAGGAGCATATGGTTATGGTCATAAACTTTTATTGAAGGCGCAACGTAATGGATTGGTCCAAAGAAAAGTCGTCAAGAACAAGGTATATAACAAACTCACAGGAGATGGCAAGAAGCTTATCAAATTAGCGAAAGAAATTGGAGTTTAGTCTTAAAGGAACTTTCTTAGGCTTCTGTTCTAGAACAGTAGTCGATTGATTACTGGTCGTTAAATCCGGAAGCCAATTCGTAGATTTTCTCGCTCCAAGAGTGTGATTTTACTATGCCACTTGCTACTAGAATCCCCTCTGCACCAAGTCGAGCTGCGCTGCTGACATCGATTTTTTCCACAATTCCGGCGCCGCAAATTAGCTTTGTAGAACTAGAATACCGGGCTTTTGCTTCTACTGAACGCGTAATGAGTGAGGGATTATGTTTCGAAACAGCTTTTCCTGATCCAATTAATTCAGGAGGTTCGATCGCAATAAAGTCAGGGCGAAACTTTGCAATATTTGCTACCTCGTCAGGAGTTTTGGCACAAACTACCGAAGTCATCTGCAGAGTGCGGAGACGTTCGATTAGCTTACGGATGGTTTGTCTCCCTAGTCTATGTTCGCTATGATTCAGGAGCGAACCACTAGCTCCGAAAGACTTGGCCATTTCAGGAATGAAGAAGCCTGTAGCGGCACCTTCGGGCGCATCGTCGAGATGTTGGCACAGAATTGGGATTGGGACGATCTGACTTACAGCAGCGATTGATGCTTGCGGCGGAGCCAAAACAATCTCTACTTTCGTATCGTTGGCAACTTTCTGAGCTACTTTCGACAACTCAATAGTGTTTTGGCCATAGGTTTCTGGGTAATTTTTAAAATTGATAATAATAAGAGGAAGCCTCAACTGCCCCCACTATTCCTGTACTTTGCTGTTGTGTTTGTTCTGGTTTGATTCTCCTGCTAGAGGCTTGAATTTCTTGTTGAGTTTTGACATTCTTGCTTCATATCCCTTATTGTACTCCAGTTCTTCTGGCACGAGCGTCGCAGGGTGAATGAATCCTTGGTTACGCATGATTATTGCTCTTTCAGCTGCCATCATTCGTTGCAGATCCCAGTCTGTGGTGCCAAACCCGTCAAGAGGACCGGTCATTTTCCCGTTATGCATGCTGAATACTATGCATGAAACAATTGGCAAGGAATAATTTAAGCTAGCTGCCGAATTCAATTTGACTGGCATGAGCGGCATATGATGGCTACCCCTTGTGTTTCCTGCGACAAAGTGAGGATTGTTAAATGCACTGCCTGTCTCCTCGGTTGCTGGAAAATCCTTTTGTGTCCGCACGATAGCTATTGGATCATCCTTCCCCACATATGTACCTGCAATGTTGTGTAACCTATCAGTCGATGCCGATACAATATGGTCTCCATCAGATGAAAGAACTGATTGTATCACATATCTTCCAGGATACATAAGTGCTGCTTCGAGATCTGGCTTGTCTTCCCACATTTTTAGGTCTGCTATCTTACCACCAATCACATCCATTATCCTGAAAGTTACTCCAGCGGCCAGCTTTTCATTAATAAGTAGACCTGTATTACTTCTTGAATCGACAAATATACGCCACATCGGAAAGTTAAATGCACCAGGTTCCGTCTTGTCTGCGGCAAAGATACAGAAAACTTCACTTGGCCGCTCCTCCATCTCGATCTCTGCTACCCCTGGACCCATTCCTCTCACATTACCTGAAAACGAATCCTTCAGGAGGTCCTGGCCGGCACCGTACAACCCTTGTTCTTTAGCAACTATAGTCCCTTCTGTAAATGCATCCCAAGCAAGTTTATGGACTCTATCGTTATCGACGCTGAGAGTATGACTCATGATAATATGAATATCGTCCCCTGTATAACCTACATAATAATCGATTAACAGATCTTTTGCCTTTCTTCCAACAAAGCTTCTAACTGTCCCAACCAGTTCTTCACTTGGGCGAGTATGACCACCGATTCCTCCGATGTCTGCTTTAATTGCTGATAGTGTAATTCGCATATCGAAACTCTCCTGCCTCAAGTTTAAAACCTTTCTAATAATGTGACACATGATCTCTTAGGCTAGCGGCTCGAACCTGACACCAAATGAGTTGATAATTTAAATTTAATATGAGCTCACACAGCATTTGCGTAAAGGCAGACCGACCTATCCCTCTCCCCAAATCTACGAAGAAAACGTACACACCTAATTGTACTCTACATAATACTTGTAACGTCGCTCAACTTCTTTGTTTTCCCCTTGAAGCACCTTTTCAATCTCCTTTCGAAGGATCCCCCTAGCGTAATCTCTAAATTGATCGATTTCTGGGCCTTGCGGAAAGGTCGACAATGTATATTCGAAATGTTCCATGAATTCTACAACTTTGGTCCGGAATTCTGCCCTCGTGGGCATCTTGGTTTTCGATAGCTTAAAGCAAGTGGTAGCACATGCAGTAGAATATATTTTGGCGAGATCTTCGATCAGACGATCTATCTCAAAATAGTCGTGCATAGGATAGGGATAGACCCAAAGTTTAAAACTATTCCCCGTTTTTTGATCGAACATGATTTTTTACTATACGAATCTTGAAATGAATAAAGGTTTTTGTAAATAACCTGATTACAGGCACAGAGCATACCGCAAAGATGAGACAGGCTGAGCTGTTATCTAGACTCGGCAATGATGGGCATTCAGATACTCGCTTTGGCTTGTTAAACGAATAGAAAGGTACAAATCAAGGTTTTGTCCATGGTTAGCCGAGGAAAATATTGCCGATTACGGATGCTACCAAGAAACAGATAGCGCAACAGCGCAGACTGTTCTTTAAAGTCTGCTTTAAATGCGGTGTAAAGAATCCCATCTCTTCCACAAGGTGCAGAAAATGTCATGGAAGCCACATGAGGCTCAAAAACCGGACTTTGGGAGTCAAGAAATAATTCTTTTCACTAATAATTGGGATTGTTTATAAGGATATCCGGAGAAAATGGAATAATCAAAGGTATGCCCTAGAGTGGTGCACCAAACTTGATCATCAAATAGATTTGTATTTGAGCAGCAGGTATTAATTCTCCTGCGAATCTGGCCACATCATCTTGCGCATAACTTTTCCAACCTTTTCTACTTCGTGATTTTCAAGATCTTTCATGTATCGAGCGAACGAGTTTTTTCCCTCTTTCTTGTAAACACTAACCCACTCTTCTGCGAACTGGCCTGATTGAATTTCTTTTAAAATCTCCTTCATTCTATTTCTTGATTCCTCATTAACCACCCTTGGCCCTCTGGTCAATCCACCATATCTGGCGGTTTCACTTACACGTTTATACATGCCAGTAATCCCATATTTTTGAATAAGATCTACTATTAATTTTAGTTCATGAAGACATTCGAAGTACGCAATTTCAGGTTGGTATCCTGCGTCTACTAGCGTTTCAAAAGCATCCTTCACCAGAGAGTGTGCGCCCCCACAAAGATCTACCTGCTCACCAAACCAGTCCGTTTCGACCTCCTCTTTAAAGGAAGTTTGAATTACTCCTGGTCTCGTGCTACCGATACCTTTCGCCATTGCCAACACCCTATCCCAAGCTTTTTCTGTATGATCCTGATGCACGGCGACCAAAGATGGGGTGCCAAAACCTTGTTGATATAATTCTCGCACCAGTTGTCCTGGACCTTTAGGGGCTACCATGATCACATCCGCAGTTTTCGGGGGGACTATCCATTTCCAGTGAATTGCCGCCCCGTGAGAAAAGCTAAGTGCATTTCCTTCTGTCATATATGGAGCAATATATTTGGAGTAGGTATCTGCCTGTTCCATGTCGGGAATCAAAATATGGATGATATCGGCGCCAGCTACGGCTTCTGGTATGCCCATTACTTTGTGACCGTCCTGCTCTGCTAATTTCCAGGTCTTGCCATCTTTTCTCAGACCAATAATTACGTCGATTCCGGAATCTTTCATATTGCTCGCTTGGGCACGACCTTGAATACCGTAGCCGATCACTGCGACGGATTGGTTTTTAATTGGATCGATTTTAACCTGTGCATCCAGCCATCTTTTGGCAGACATAGCGATCGAGTGTGAAACTGTTCTATATATGAGCTATCCCGGTTTCGTCCCTCTAGTTTCCAAAAAATCAGTGACTATAGTGTTATTCATTGGTCCACTTCAGCATTTCATGACACCGCTGAAGATACAAGTCTTTTAATGCATACTTTTGATTTATATATGGATAGATAAACTCTGACCTTACCGATTTGCTCATTGCAGATCGAGGCTTGCGAAAGCAAAGTTTCTTCTGCCAAAACAAAATTTCTACTTTTTGAAACCTTCAAGGTAATACTACGACTCACAAATGTTTTAGGTCTGATCGCCAAAATTAGCTTCCTCTCAGTTGCTGAGAAAGAGTTCTCAATCTTGGTTTTCGCCGTTGCTCACCCCTTTTCCGCAAATGATGGGTTAGAAGCTCGGTGTCACAGCTTTTCAGCCGGTCTTATTTTCGCCTGCAGTTATGAATATTCCATTCGTCTTCATATTAATTGCTTGGGAGCAACGAGCGCCAAAATGCTGTGATCATCCACAGAATGAGTCTCGTAAGCAAGTCACACTGAACCTCCTTAGTACATTGAAAGAGATAGTAGCTTCGTAAATTCGGTAGTTGTGAGTTTGCCGCCGATATCTTTGGTTTTTAGGTTTTTTCTTAGCAGCACAACCATGGCGGATTCTATACGCTGTCCCTCTTTAAATGCGCCCCTATCATGATATTTGTCTGATAGCCACTCCAGCATCATCTTTATAGATAATAAAATGGAAGATGGATTTGCTATATTTTTTCCAGCAATATCGAATGCGGCTCCATGAACCGGCTCGAACAAGGCAAAAGACTCCCCAATATTAGCAGCTGGGCCCAATCCAAGCCCTCCTACTACCTGCGCGGCCTCGTCTGACAATATGTCACCGTAAAGGTTCGTTGTCAAAATAACATCAAATTCTTCTGGATTCCGGATCAGATTCATAGCGCATGTGTCTACATATGATTCGCTATAGATAATTTCGGGATAGTTTTGAGCGATTGACTTACAGGTTCTTGCAAATAATCCGTCACCCTTGCGCAAGACGTTGGCCTTATGTGCTATTACAAGTCTCTTCTTTTTATTCCGAAACATCGCTGTTTTAAAGCCGTACTCAGCAATACGTCTAGACGCCCTTTCGGACGTTACCCTCAGTCCTACCACTGTATTCTCATCAGCGTCAAATTCCCATCCTAAGTAAACGTCCTCAGTATTTTCTCTTACTATTACTAGGTCTACATTGGCTGAAAGATTTGGAATATTAGGATAGGACTTTGCCGGTCTAACATTTGCGTACAGATCGTACTGCCGTCGTAAAACGAGGATCACGTCTGCAGCGCTCTCTCCCACAGGTCCTTTTAAACATACTTGTGACTTTTGTATTACATCAGAGCTGAATTGCGGAAGGGCTTTACCGTATTTGGCTAGAGCCATGTCACCTGCGTCTACATTTCTTATATTAAATTTAATGTTACTATTATCGTTTATCGTTTCAAGTATCGTTTTCGCAGACGAAGTGAGCTCTGGGCCTACTCCGTCACCTACTATTAGCGCAACATTATACCTTCCCAATCTACAACCAAATTATATAACTAGGTATAAACTTTAATACTTTGAATAGAGCACTTTTTGCAACATAACTTTGTTAATCGCATCCATCATAGCCTGAACTGAAGCAACCACGACATCCTCGCCAGCTTTTCTTGCAGAAACAACGTTGCCGTTTTTGTCCTCCACCTTCACGGACACCTCAGCTAATGCGTCCGAGCCCCCAGTGATAGAATCTAGCCGGTATTCCCGGATTTTTATATTAGCCATTTCTCCTGCAATCTTTTGTATCGCTTTCAGAGCAGCATCGACAGGCCCAACCCCAATTTCCGAGGCAATGAAATCCTTGCCGTCCGTATTTAATCTAACTACAGCGGTCGGTATTATATTCATCCCTGTAACAATATGAAAATCATAGAGTTTGAATTTCTCTTCGAATTTATTATTACGCATGACCTCGCCCGCAATAGACAGGAGCTCTGCGGTGGTGATAGATTTCCCCTTGTCAGCAAGGTTCTTTTGCTTTTCCACAATCTCATAAAGCTCCTTCTCTGTCGGCCCGATGCCAAAACCTTCCAGCATTGCCTTTATGCCGTGAGCACCAGCGTGTTTACCTGCTTGCATCCATCTTTTTCTACCCACAAGATCAGGACTAATTGGTTCGTAGGTAAGCGGATTATTTATAATACCGTGGGTATGAATACCAGATTCGTGACCAAAGGCGTTTTCACCGATTATTGCTTTGTTTGGTTGTACAATTATTCCCATCGTATTTGATACGAATCTAGAAGTCTCATATAGCAACTCAGTTTTGACATTATGTTTCCTACCGTAGAGGCATTGAAGTGCCATAACAAATTCCTCAAGCGATGCATTACCTGCTCGCTCCCCTAAGCCGTTTATTGTCACATGGGCGCAATCTGCACCCGCGTTTATTCCCGATAATGAGTTAGCTACCGCCAGACCAAAATCATCGTGACAGTGCATGCTAATCGGAAGCCTAGTGTATGCCTTTACATCTTTGACAAGCTGTTCGATATATTGGGGAGTAGCGTAGCCTACTGTATCCGGAATGTCTAATCTATCAACACCGACATTCGCCACGGCCATGAAAACTTGATTTAAGAATGCTCGATCGGATCGTGTTGCGTCCTCAGCAGAAAACTCTACCTCAACGCCATGTTTTTTGGCGTATTCTACCGCCCATACAGCCTTTTCCAGCACCTGTTGTCGATCCATTTTTAACTTAAACTGCATATGAATATCTGATGTTGCAATAAAAGTGTGGACGTAGGTTAAGTCGCAATTTATAGCAGCATCTAAATCTGATTTTATAGCGCGGGCCAGGCCACAAATTTCTGCTTTTAATCCTTGTTTGGTTATACTTTTGATTGCAATTGTTTCTCCGTGGGACACGACAGGAAAGCCGACCTCAATAGCATCAATTCCAAGCTCATCAAGTTTAATCGCAATCTGTACTTTCTGCTCTGGGGTTATTGAAACTCCAGGTGTTTGTTCACCGTCTCTTAACGTTGTATCAAATATCCTTACTTTACTGTCAGCGCCTAACATCTAAAGTTCTGCACCCCTCGGGAGAGCAGAAACACCAGTTCTGGCCAGCTGTGTGATTCCAAAGTGATCGACAAGATTCTTAAAGGCCTCGATTTTGTCAGGCGTTCCGGTAAGCTCCACGGTAATTGTCTCTTTTCCGATATCGAGTATGTTTGCTCTAAAAATAGATGCAAAATTGGTTATTTCCATTCTCGTAGTGGGGTCTCCTGCATTCATTTTTATCAAGGCAAGCTCACGATAAACTGTTTTATCTGTGTCAAGTACCTTGACTTCTACCACATCAATTAACTTCCTAAGCTGCTTCGCGAGTTGATCAAGCGTTCTTTCGTCACTATTAAGCGTAATTGTCATCCTCGAGAGATCGGCTTGTTCGGTGGAACCTACAGTTATACTTTCAATGTTAAAATTCCGGGCCCGAAAGAGATTTGTCACCCTAAACAGAACGCCGGGTTTATTTTCCAGCAGAGCGGACAATATATGCCAGCCGCCGATTTTTTCATTTAAGGCAGTGGTTGGAGTTGGTGCTGCCGGGGTGCCGGGTAAAGTTGTTGTTACCACAACTATTTCACTATCCTGTAACCATGTCTTTGAGACCTGTACCTGGTATTACAAAAGGATAAACATCTTCTTCAGGGTCGATGATAATATCAATGACGGTAGCAACGTCCATCTTGAGAGCTGATCTAATTGCTTTTTCCAACTCTGACAAAGACTGAGCTTTAATACCCTGTGCGCCATACGCTTGTGCTATTTTTACATAATCTGGGCAGTTACGCTGGTGGACCCCCATATAGCGTCTGTTATAAAACGTTCTCTGCCACTGAGCCACCATCCCAAGCATATAATTATTCATTAAAAAGACAATTACAGGTAAGTTATCCAGCACCGACACGGCAAGAGAGTTCTCCGTCATGTTAAATGACCCATCGCCAGCTATATCGACCACAGGTACTACTGGCCTAGCAGCCTTTGCACCTATCGAAGCAGGAAAGCCGAAGCCCATAGTCCCAAGTCCGGTTGAGCTAAAAAAAGTGCCAGGAGCTATAACGTCAAAGTGTAACGATGCCCACATCTGACATTGGCCCACTTCAGTGGTCGCAATCGAATTAGCCGGCAATATTTCCCTAAGTTTTTTTAACGCTTTTCTGGCTGTCAGATCTCTTGGATAATCCTTTAGTGTCTCTGCATAATAATCGATAAGTTCTTTTCTTCTCCTCAGCCACGGGTTATCTTGATCTTTTTTTACTATAACCTTTGAGAGCATTTTGACAAGGGTTCTCAGAGACGACTTTACATCTCCGATAACTGCTACATCTACTGATTTGTTCTTGCCAATTTCCGCAGGATCGACATCCATATGTATGATGCTCATACCCCTTCCAAATTCATCGTACCTTCCAACCGATCTGTCTGAAAATCTTGCGCCCACTGCCAATATACAATCTGCCTCCAAAATCATTTTGTTGGCCTCTGCGTGTCCGTGCATCCCAATTGGACCCATAGCAAGAGGATGATTTTCAGGAAACGATCCTTTACCCTTAAATGTAGTCACCACTGGAGCCATCAGTATTTCTGCAACTGCTTGCAATTCAGAAAAAGCCCCCGAGAGAATGACACCCCCTCCACCCATTATTATGGGTCTCTCAGCATTAAGCAAAATTTCCACTGACTTACCTAATTGAGAAAGGTCTGCATCTACCACCGGACTGTACCCTCTTACTTTTATAAGTTCTGGGAAGTTCATATCAGCGCTTGACTGCTGTACGTCCTTCGGGATATCTATCAGTACTGGTCCTGGCCTTCCACTTTCAGCTATATAAAACGCTTTTTTAACCGTCTCTGGGATTTCATGTGCAAACCGGGGTTGGAAGGCATATTTTGTGCAGGGATTGGCAACACCAATAATATCTGTCTCTTGGAAGGCATCCTTGCCAATCATTGCCAGCGGCACTTGTCCTGTTACAGCTATCATTGGAGAAGAGTCAGCATGTGCAGTAGCAATACCTGTAATAAGATTTGTAGCGCCGGGACCTGAAGTTGCAAAACATACCCCTGCCTTTCGCTTTATTCTCGCATAGCCATCCGCCATATGAGATGCCGATTGTTCGTGTCTGACAAGTATATGTCTGAAGTTGGCATCAACGAGAGCGTCGTAAATTGGCAGGTTCGCCCCACCTGGCAGTCCAAACACTATGTCCACCCCCTCCTTTTCGAGAGCATGGATCAAAGCTTTTGCGCCGATCATTTCTACCATTTACACAGTTCACCTATTTCTTTTTCAAACATCGCCCTGCTAAAACAATGTGCAGAGCTGTATCTATAGCAGCATGACAACCGCTGCGCTTGGAACATTTACTTGTAGTTGCGAAGAATCTACAGTATACTCTTCACCGTTAGCATCAGGCATTTTCGACAGACTGCTTGCTGCAACACAATTTATAAAGATTGTGTCCAGACTAAAGTGCAAATTTAGTACACTCCATATGCAATCAAGCATTTTTTGGTCCCTGTACTCTGGTTTCTCAAAAAGTTGGCCATTCCCATTACTTGTAGTTGTCACCTGCGTCTGGAAGACGCTCATAATATCTGAATCGCCGAAAACACACCACACCACAGGTACTGATAAAGGAGATTGTAGAGAAGAGAGAGACCGGCAAAAAAGCGAGGGCGCTTTGCTATGCGGTCTTGATTACCTTCTGCTGTTCAAGTTCTTTTTCTTTTATGAATATATCATTAGCTTCTTTTACGTTTGAATTCTCGTGTATAATCGCCCTGACTGCTTTAATCATAGCCACAGGATAGTCCGATTGCCAAATATTTCTGCCCATATCCACTCCCATTGCACCGTTGTCTACTGCATCATACGCTAGCTGTAAGGCGTCGAGTTCGTTGGGCAGTTTCTTGCCTCCTGCAATAATGACAGGTACAGGGCAACCCTCGACGACCTTTTGAAAGTTTTCGCAATAGTATGTCTTTATTAGATGTGCTCCCAATTCGGCAGCGATTCTGCACGCAAGTGCTAGATATCTGTGATCTCTGGCCATTTCTTTACCAACGGCAGTAACAGCAAGAATAGGGATTCCGAATCTTTCACCTTCATCAACAAGTTTTGCTAAATTGGTCAATGTTTGATGCTCATACTTGCTGCCAACAAAGATAGAAAGAGCGAGGCAAGAGGCATTAAGTTTCATGGCATCTTCAACCGATGTAGTAATACTTTCCTTTGAAAGATCTTCCCCAACGATACTA
Organism: Candidatus Nitrosopolaris nunavutensis; assembly: GCA_002501855.1. GTDB lineage: Archaea > Thermoproteota > Nitrososphaeria > Nitrososphaerales > Nitrososphaeraceae > Nitrosopolaris > Nitrosopolaris nunavutensis. The sequence continues at coordinate 6,533 of DAOM01000214.1, read as the reverse complement.
CTTCCTCCTGAAACCCGCAATACAATAGGAACATCCGTACTTGGATTTACTGATGTTCGGAGAACGCCCCTGGTGAGCATCAACGAGTCTGCATAGGGTAAAAGTGGCTTTATCGTTCTACTAGGATTCTCTAGTCTCTCTGTTGGTCCCAAGAAGTACCCATGATCGACTGCAAGCATAACAGTTCGTCCATCTTGCGGACGAATGATTTTTGACATTCTGTTTTTCATTCCCCAATCCATATTACTTATTGCTGCACTGAATCCCCCACGTCGTAATTATTTATAGTTTCCACAGATCTACTTCGCTGTAATAATTACTTTGATCGCATCTTCTGCTCTATGAGCGCACTCTATTCCCTCGCCTGCGTTTGCAATATCAAAACGATGAGTTATCAGCGAACCTATCTCAATCCTCTTTGAAGAAATAAGTCGGATTGCTTGGTTTATTTCGATTTCTGATGATGCGTAACTTGGAATAATCGATAGCTCACTCGAATATACCTTACTTATATTGCATAAAACCCTAGTCCCTTCGGTTGGAACCCCGAAGAGGAGGACGTTACCTCCCTTTCGTGTCAAATCAAATGATTGAAGAATCGCTCTTGAATTTCCTGTGGCCACGATTGTAGTATCAGCACCTCTACAGTCCGTAATATCCTGCATTTTTTTAATGCTATCCTTTTCCCTGGCAACATTATAGGTATCGATGCCAAAATGCCCTTTGGCAAAATCCAATCTGAACTGGTTGAGATCGAACGCCACAATTTTTCCTGCACCGGTCAATTTTGCGAGGATCGCATGCATTAGCCCGGCTGGTCCGGCCCCTAATATTGCCATATCGTCTCCTTTTTGGAGTCTACATTTGGCCAGACCTCTTATGCAACATGCTAACGGTTCTATGAGAGAAGCTTCATCAAACGTCACATTTTCTGGCAATTTCACAAGTCCACCTCTGATAACATTCGCTTCGGGTACTAAGATCTGTTCCGATAGTCCGCATGGTTCGATATTACTCTTTTGATACATATTACACATTGTGAAATCACCGTGCCAACAATAATGACATGCATGGCAGCTGACATGATGATGTACAAATACACGGTCCCCTATGCTGAAGCCTTTGACTGATTTTCCCACATTTATTATATCTCCAGTAGGTTCATGGCCCAATCTGCTAGACGACATTCCGTAATCACCGTAAACTTTCTCCAAATCAGAACCGCATAGCCCACAGGCTCTCATTTTTACTAGAACATCTCGATCGCCAAGATTTGGAACTGAGATATCGTCAACGGCCACCTTGTTCTTGCCTCTTACGAAAACAGCTTTCATTAAGTCTTCCTATTTACTTATCAGCTATAAAAATGGGGTTATTCCTAGTTTGGCCGGTTTCCGTTATCCATGGGACGCTTGGATTATATGTATAACGCTTGTTCAACTACTTAGTTATCAGACTCTGTGAGAAGCAGGTCGAGGTCAAGGTCCAGAAGCAGTCTATGAACATATTATTCTAGCATGTTATTTAATTGCATTAGCAAAGCCTCATTCTCAACTGGTTTTCTAATAAAGCATTTGGCATCCTCCATTGAAGGAAAGACTGCCTTTCTAAGCTCTTCATAATTTATTTCGCTGGCCGTTAGAAAACAAATCTTAACCTTTTCATCGATCTTTCTTATCTCCTTATACAGCTCTAAGCCGCTCATGCTCGGCAATTTAATATCGACAAGCAAAATGTCATGCAGATAAGGTTTAAAACTCGATAATGCCAACAGAGGGTCGGTGAATGAACTAACTACGAAGCCATTTTGCTCTAAAATTATTTTCAATGTAAAAATAATATCGGATTCATCTTCTACTATCAATATTCTTTTCAACGTTGTTCATTAACCCTCAAATGAGCTCTAGCATGCCTTGTGTAACAGGCACTTCATGCCTACGGGACCAGTGCATCCTAATTCTGTACTCGGGATCCATCACAAACAATGGTAATCTTGATACTTTTAGGCGTAAATTCGTAAGCAATATTTTGGTTATTGCCAATCTCAGTAGTACCATACAATACCGCTGGAGGATCTATTAAGCCTAGTATTCCATTCTTGCCTTCAAAGGCGTTATCCATTGACGGTCTATTTTGAATTCCAATCATTCCCTTAAGTTTCATTGTTTATGGTCAATTAGTTGTTATGTCGAATACAATGTATTCATTGGTTATAAATTTTTAGTAACGCATTGCATGCTCCGAAAAAGTTCTCGCCACGAGATATGTACATTCTCTATTGGCTAGAAAACAAGACTCTGATTTCGCGGAAACAGTAGCGGCCAGATGAAATAATCATGCATCAGTTATTTTTAAGGCAAGGACGAATAACCAAAAATGGACACACGATGCAAAAACTTGGTATATCTTGATCTCAGGACTGATCACAACAACAGTCATAACACATTGAAAATAGTTTGATTCATAGGAAAAGGAGACAATATTTTCCGCTGGTCAAGTATATTTGCCCGGCTTTCTACTAAAGATCTTTTTGCAGCCTTCAGAGCAGAAATAGTAGTCCTTACCCCGGTGTTTATAGGTTGTCGCAAGTTTTTCATCCATTTCTATTCCGCAAACTGGATCGACAGGCATCCCAGTTATGGGAGTTTACTAGTGTATTTATTTATTCTTTAGACTATGCACATCCTTATCAGCGTTATTGGTCTCTTTCAGATATATTATTTATTATCATGAGCCTTGTATATCCGCGAAGTGAGTTTTTCGTAATCTGGTAACAAACCATAAGAAGATTTTGTACAACAGACGTATCAAAATAATTTCACTGTACTTAGCCGTTAAAAACTATTATTACTGATTTGGTCAATCCATCTTGACGTAAAATTTGATATTCTATCAAATGATATATACGATATTATTTATCTTGTCTTATCCATCTATAGAGATTGTTTGTGGAAAATGCGGATCCGTCATCAACAAAATAATAAGTTTGAAATCAATAAAGGATGTTTTGCGACCTACTAATGGTCGATGTAGGATATGTGGGAATGCGCTTAATCCTTCTGAGTTCACAATCGACTTGGAAAAGCAGCATTAGATTAAACCTTCGAAACACGAATGCAATTTATTTGAACTTTTAGGGAATACCAATCCGGTAGGATTAGAGGGAAATATCATCAAGTCTGTCAACTATGCTCTAAACTTTTTGTTCAGAATATTCAGTCAAAATGTTTTGACCTACAGTAATTTAGTCTTCGTAGTGATCTGTTTAACGTGTTAGCTGGATCTCTTGCTGATATAGTCAGACATGTACAAATATGGTGGCTTGTCGGTGCCTTCTGTGTTATAGGAGTCGTGATAGCTTGGGGAATAGCGAAAAACAGGTAAAGAAATCATCAACAATGGGCCTAGATTCACTACTGTTGACTCTAACTTTGTGCATGATTTAGATAAACAAACTTGCTGCCAAAACTATACCCGTGACTCGAGAGTAAGCCACAGTTGCACCCATGACCGGTACTAATTTCTCAACATCTTGGTAGGATTTGCTGATCCGTTTAATTGCACTTACAGCAAATGGCGCTGATAGAAGGGAGGCAAGAGAATATATTTTTAAGTAACCCAGAAATATTCCCGCTATGATTAGAACATAGGTACAGAGAATCATCCATGGGAAAATTTTTACAGCTCTCTGCCTTCCCAACAATATAACTAAAGTTCGTCTTCCTCGTGAACGGTCAGCTTGATAGTCGGGAAAGGAATTTACAAATAAGACCGATGCCGATAAGATGCCAATTATAATACCGACATAGACCACACCAACTCCGATCGACGACGTTTGGACATAGTAAGATCCGACTACAATAAGAGTGCCTTTGATTGCAACAAAAGCCTCCCCTAAGCCGAGGTTCACGATACTTGTTGAATAAAAATATATCGCTAATATAGCGAATCCAAGGAGCAAAGCAATCATAATGCCTCTTATTACCACAAAGTACATCCCTATTAGAGTCCCGATTAGGAGAAAAATAAGGCCAACGGAATAAACGTTACCCGGTTTTAAAAGTTTTTCTGGTAGTACTCCTGTTCCACCACTAAACTTTGTCCTCCGTGTTGCTGTGTCTATACCTCGCTTGTAATCCCAATAGTCATTCAACAAGTCTATACTTGCGTGAAGGCAAATAACTCCAGCAAATGTTAGAATCGCGTCTGATAAGTCAATCTGTTTATTTTTCCAGAAAGCAAGTGCTATACCATTGCTGACTGCGATCACAGATGCTGATAGAAATCTTAATCTTATAGCCCGCAGCCAAGTTCTTATCATTTTGGGTAAGGATCGCAGACTATTATTTAAGGGCTCAAATTGTATTTTCGAGTGTACTGAACATATAGTCAAGCAAAAAAATGGACTTGAAAAGAGTGTTTGGATTTTGTGTCTAAACTATAAATATATTAAAAGTTTAGTACGGCTAGAGACTGAATTGGGCAAGAGTTCGTGTATCTTCTGCGACATAGTTAAAAAGAGATTGCCTTTTGTTAACGTCTACGAAGATGACAATTTTTTGGTATTGATGGACAAGTATCCAATAAGTAGAGGACACACTCTGATTATTCCAAAAAACCACTACGATAATTTGCTCTTAATGCCAGAGAGGGAAGTCGGAAGATTATATTCACTCGTGCCCATTATAGCCAGGGCGATTGTACCAACTGTAAAAGCAGATGGCTTCAATGTGGGTCAAAATAATGGCAAAGCGGCAAATCAAATTGTCCCACATGTACATGTTCATATTATCCCGAGGTTCAATGATGACAGCCCTAACGGCCGATGGCCGATGAGACGTGTGGCTTCACACGAAGAACTCTTCAAGATTGCTGATGGGATCAAACGATTTCTGAATCCCACTTTAGTTAATAAAGAATTAATTTAACCAATATTATTCTGCTATCTGCGGGCATCTCTAGAAATACTATAGACTTGTTTTGATAATGAGAGCATATGTGTCCGTCTGTGCACGCTTCTTCACAAGAAGTAAAAAAAGTTAGCCTCGATTACTTTTAAGGCTAAATCTACTGGTAAATTAGATGACTTCGATTCAGCTCGGTAAAAATTCCAAGTACGACTGCACAGAATTAGTTTACTCTATTGTCCGAAACAATAGCGGCAAAGTTACGGGCAAGCAGCTTGAGCGGGAAATTGGAAGTAGATATGAAGTCCGATACGCCATTACACGTCTGACGAAAGAAGGTAGAATTAAAAGAATCAGAGGTTTTGGTGTCGACAGGGTCGAATTTTTTTACCAAGTTGTGTCTGTTGTATCTGATACTCATCAACAGATATGATCCCGAACAGTTTGCTGTTGTCAATCGTATAATCTACATGATATTTTGGTAAAAACCGGTACTTAAATAATTGTATTAAAGACATAGATATTTTGAACATGATTATTGATTAAGATTATTGAACAAGCAGGCACGCCATCCGAATGAACAACAAGGAGAGTTGTTGTGTTGTAGGATGTATGATTAATCAAGAAGGAAGGGCGCCGTCTAAAGACAACCAAATGATGAAAATAACAATAAAGTAAAGATTAGAAAATCTCTTCGTCACCTCTAATACCGGCCAGCCTGGTTTTGACGCCGGATGCACACTCTAAACAGACGCTAGTAGAGAAGGGAAAGCTCTTCATACAGTCTTTGCATGTAGGCTTGCCACAATTCGAACATGGCCTCGTAAGCTTTTCGGTGTTACACAGGTAACAGAAATTCGCATACATAATGAACTATACGACATTATGCCGTAAAAGGTTATCGCATAATTATGGCCTACTTAATGATCTAATCTCTCCGTCGACAGGAGATCCATTTTGGTAATGAAAACAACAAGCAGCGTAGATATAGATATACGACAACACTATTTCAAGGGTTCAGAAAAGACTTCGAGGTCCTGTTGTTGGTGTTTCATTCTTCGCTTGTATTCAAGAAGGTAATCTAATGCCTCTTTCTTAGAATCGAACTTTGCTTCGCCTCTGAACGACCCGTTTTGATCTATAAGACTAATGGCATTCCAGACGCCGTTCTTGCTTAGCTTCTTTACGATAAACATCTGTTATGATATATACTATCATAACCGGGATTAAAATTAGATCGGTGTCACATGAGTGAAAAATAGAGCACAATGATGCTTAATTACGAATAATAATATCGGCTAGTCGCGCAAGTTTCACAGGTTTTATCAGAATTTGTATCATTTTGTCGTCGAAGAAAAAGTCCTTTTTCAATTCGTCCTTTACGCCATGAAACGCTGTTAGCATTAAGATTCTGCCAGATGGGTAACTCATCAGAATTTCTTTTGCGGCCTCTAATCCATTCTTTTTTCCAGGCAGTTTATAATCGATTATGACAAAGTCAGGTCTATATTTCTCATAATCGTCCATTGCTTCATTAGCTGTGCTGCTTCCACACATGGTTGACATTTTAGCTTCCTAACATAGTTGACACTCCAGTCTTGGAGTGTAATAACAAATGGATATAAT
>DAOM01000064.1 GCA_002501855.1 Candidatus Nitrosopolaris nunavutensis | reverse complement strand
TCAGAACAGCTGACCTTCAGGACCATCCTTTGGTTGCCGCCTAACGAGGAAAAAGATACTTCGTTGCATTCAAACATCACAGGCAAAGATAAAAACGAAAAAGAAGAACAATATATGCAGTATCGAGTGCTTGGAAATCTATCAATAACAGGAAAGACACTAATAGTTGAATGCCTATCAGACAGACTACTCAAAAAGTGCAATGATACAATCCTGCGTGTAGTTGGCGGCAAACATCTCATACACCTCGGCGATAGTTACTCCGAGTTGATGCCATCTAATGCTGCATATAGACAGAACTATTCGATTGAATATGAAAAACATGACCCTGGACTAAGTGAAGAGAAGGAGAATGAGGAGTACAACGATGATTTAGTTTTTGAAGATGAACTTCCTGATGAAGTAAAACAACAAATTAATAACTACTTTAAAGAATACTATGAAAACTGGCTTTACATGAAAATACCTGCGCTTGACAACATGACTCCAGTAGAAGCAGCTAAAACGGACAAGGGTAGAAGTATGCTAATAGAACTTCTGAAGGACATTGAAAACACAGATGCAAGAAATTCCAAGCAGGATCTGCCCTGCTTCCCTGTCGCAAAGATGAAGAAAAAACTTGGATTGTAAAAGAAACATCAGCTGCATTATTTGGCATGCTGGCGTAGTCCCTCTCTTGGAGCGTGTGATCCATTAACAAAATATCGTCTTCTGTTTCTCTTATCATATATGTCGACAAGTTGATTACAACCACATAGACATGGATTTTGTACTTTTATTAACATATTATTCTCATTTCAACTAGAGTTGTTATTTTTTTCTTCTCTTACGGTATTTGTCGTTGACGTATTCTGCATTATCATGAAACAATTCAGACTGACAATTTCAGACTTGCAATCGCTATAATCGCAGCAGTAGACATGATAAAGATGAGCCATTTATTAATTGCAGTAGGATGGCACCGAACAGAAATAGAAGTGGATATATTGTGAAAAGATATTACCAAATCTCATGATAATAGGGGTCATTACTATATGCTAGAGGTCGTCCTGTTCTGTTTGTCGCTTATGGGTCAAAATTGTTGATTGCACAGACAACTAGAGAGTTGGCGGATGGACAGAGATTGCCAGGACTTCGGCAGACAGCAGGGGTTTGATTTTACTATCATACAAAATAGTGTATTCTTTCATGAACAATTCTTTCATCAATGCTCTTAAAGGTGGTTCCACAATGCTTGCAAACATATATTCCGAATTGTTCCAGATCCCCTTCTCTCAGTATTGCAACTGTGTTTTCAGCCTCTGTATCTTCAGCTATTGTAAAGTTGTCTAGATGGTTTCTAGCGAGTATGTCTCGTAAGATGACCTTAAAATCTTCTAATGACTCTTTCTTATAATCAAGAGTAATAATTGTATTAGGATCATGCTGATCTGCCACAGCAGAATTGGTACGATTAGTGGTATAGTCAACGGAAAATGATTTAATCTCTTCAGAATTAACTATTATGGATCTTACGTTTCCACTGAGGAAAGATAGATCTAACCTTATGATCATTGCTTTTATGACCTCATTACATAAATGCTTAAAATGCCTATGCTTTTGATAATCCTTTTAGAAGCGTTCTCTCTAATATACATAATCTCACTAATGAGTCAGGTCTAAAGCAGAGCACGCTTCCTGATTTTTTAGATGAAGTCATGTCAGGAACGAGTCTGATCTTTGGAGTTGACTTGAGGGTTAGGCAACGCCCATTGGTGGTCTCTTAGATTCACTATGTTCTAATAGTTTATGATAATTCAATATATACAGACTAACAAATATCTTACCACAGACATTACATTTCCATTTATTTTTGATTGCTGACTGCTCAGTACCAGAAGGGATTTAGTTGTCCTTCTGCAGTACAAGGCATTTAAATTTTAGACAGGTCAATTAAGAGACATCGTATATGCAGTTTAATCAACTTCAAACATACGTACCGCCTGTTATGGCGCGATAACAAAAGGTTTGTGGAGAATTATTATCCTTCAATACCTATAGTGTTATTGCAATTCTTACAACAACTTTGTTTGCGGCGACTCTTGTTACCAACTTGACAATCCAGTCGGTGTTGGCGCTCCTATCTGTTCTAAATTGAATCAAATCCAAAACTATCAGCCGTAACAGATATGGATTTTAAGAATTTATATTGCTTAACTGGGTCATTTTCTTCTAACGGTAAATCCCCTCCTCTCTTTCTGCAATTTACTTTATTAAAATGTATATTGAAGATACTTATTTGTTATAGACTAATGGAAGGTCATATCCTATTCCCTATAGAGCCTGCACTACCTTCACGCCTTCCTTTAATCTTGTCAAGCAATTATTGGAACGAAAGGTGGAATGGATGTGATCACAACAGGTTCCGTAAAGGTCATAATCAACTATTAAGAAAAAATAGTAGACACAGACAGATCGCGGTATGTAATTTGATACAGATGAACCATGATGATGGATAAGTAACCATTGGTTTTCCATTTGTTCAAATATGTTAGTAGCAATGACACCAAGCCTATCAATTTCGATGCATGATGGGTATGATAGGATGAGAGGTGAATGATTATAACCTACCGCTTCGTTTTCTCCCTTATCAAGTAGATGGAAAATGAAGAATAAGAAAAACAAATCGCTAGAAGATGCTAAAAGAAGACAAAAGAAGAAGTAGTCAAATTTAACTTTTGCGTCTTGTCTGTGAAGCTCGCATAGTTTCACAGTTTCAATTTTATTGCCTATGTTATCGCCCTGGATAATACGACACAGCTTTTTATTTCCATTCCCAGACTTTGGTTACGGCATTTCCAGTTTTGTCTCTCTGATCTAGACTTCCTTAGAGCTACATCACTCTTTGCTTCAAATTCTGCTCATTTCGCGCTTAATCAAGCGATAAATGGTGCCTTGTCATAACGTGTATATGATGTTTCTACGCTAAAACAAAAATGAGAGCATTATCAAATGATGAATGTTCTGTTTGTGGTTCTGATCAGATAGTTACTATTCCTGACTCTGGCGAAATTGTTTGTAAGCATTGTGGAGCAGTAATATCCGATAAAATAGAGGAAAAAGGGCCGGAATGGCGTAGTTTTACCACAGCGTCAGCAGAAAGAGAAGAAAACGACGAAAATAGAACAGGAATGCCTTTTTCGCTAGCTCGCTCTGATATGGGTCTATCTACTATCATAGGAAGAACCAGCAAAGATGCAAGCGGGACTAAAATTAATCCATCTATGCTTTCTACTATTCAAAGATTAAGAACGTGGGATTCTAGAACACAAGTATATACTTCTACAGATAAAAATCTCACGCAAGCGTTCAATGAACTTGATACACTTAAAGATAAACTTGGGTTACCGGGTGCCGTAATTGAGAAGACCGCTTATATTTATAGAAAGGCTCTTGAAAATAGATTGGTACGTGGAAGGTTAATATCTGCAGTATTAGTTGCTGCAATATATATTGCCTGCAGAGAAATGGGGATACCAAGAACACTAAACGATATATCTACAAAGAGTAATGTCAAAAGAAAATCTGTTGCCAAATGCTATAGACAATTATTACTTGGACTTGACCTTAAGATACCCATGGTTGATCCTATAAAATGTATTGCTAGAGTGGCAAATAAAGTCGAAATAAGTGAAAAAACAAAACATCAAGCAATCAATCTTATGAATACTATTATTAAAAATGAGATTTCAGCTGGCAAAGATCCAATGGGACTCGCAGCAACGGTAATTTATGCATGTTGCATAAGCACAGGTGAGATCAAAACTCAAAAAGAGGTTGCTAATGCAGCAGACATAACTGACATGACACTTAGAACGAGATTAAAGGATCTAAAACATCATCTTGACTTATTGAATTAGATGAATCTTAATCTCCTGTGCGTCTTTAAACCCAAAATACTACTGCTAGAACCCTGTTTTACTTTTGTCAACACAAAATCTGTAGTTCTTGCACTGTTCCAGCAGATGTGATTGGGACATTGTGAAATTTACAAGTATTTCTTGCCATTGTTTCAAAATCTGTCACTATGAACATTCTTGTCGTGTGTTGAGGAATTATAAGGTGTTTCAAACAACGATTATACAGATGTCATCTGCGTGGTACATCATTTACAACTGCGGATGAATTAAGTAATCATGTTGAAACACATTATAGTATATAGACGCGCGGCTGTCAGCTGAAGCCATAATAACCTTCCCAATCTATACTACACCGGACATTAAGAAGAGAAGGAAAGAATGCTCGTCCAAACGATATAAGTGTAGGCACCTACTTGTCCTTACTCTTAACTGCGTGTTCCAATATGGCGTTAAGGTACGTATCGCAAATTTTGCACGTCCGTACATGTTCGTACAACGAACTTAGTACGTTTTTGAATGCACGTATCTTGATCTCTTCCTCTGCGTCGGGATACATTGTCAAATTACTTCGCTCCGTAAGATACCTCTTTGGGTACCCATAAAAATGTTCTAGGATCATCGTTCCATTCAACATCATACCCATTATGAAAACCATCACAAGAAAATGATAATAATAGTTACTATTTTGAAATTAATAATTATGTGAGAAACAATATATAAATTGATGTCCTCAAAAACTAATGTGCCATATAAATGTGAGGAATGTGGTATGTCATTTAATTCACTGGAGGAACTTCAGGACCACATTAACGAGCAACATGTTGCAATGCCTTGAAGCCTCAAATTTCTATGCTATAGTTTCTTTAGAGATGCTGACCAATTTCTAGCAAGAAATGAAGTAACGACACCCGCATGTAAATCAATTAAGCAAATATCAATGGTATTCAAGTGATAATGCAGCAACTAATAGTGGTTTATCTGCTGGACATATCTCTCTCCTGCTACTAGTCCTTCCTCTCATCCTTCATCTCTAACTATTCAATGTGTTTCATATTATATAATATGGGACTCATTCTACAACATTTAAACATGAACTAGTTTGATCAGATTAGTGTTGACACAGACAATATGCTAATGTTATCGATTAGGCGTGAAGTTGTTCTGGATTTCGAGGTTAACTAGAATAAGAAATTGCAGAGTATCAGTCATGGGAAAAAATTTCAAGTGTCATTACTGATTGTATTGTTTCAACATTTCCTTTCTATCTGAGGATAGGATGTAAGCTAACAGCACTTCAGCTACACAGAAATAATATCCGTTCAGGATTGTTTCCATGTCCAAGCCCATGGATTGCACGCCCATGTTGATCGTGCCCCTTTGTGTTCTCGGCTGTCAAGTAGATGCTGGGTATGAATACGGTCATGGGAAAAAATTTAGACACTTGTATTCCTACATTATAGTGATTGCAATGGCTGTGTTGTTATGATTGGAGGCACATTAGGTACGAGTACATGTGTAACTAAGGCAATAACAATACCCATGAAGACAAATACAACTATTGCGAATAGTGCTATACCTACTGCCTTAATCCAGCCCGTTTCAAACCCTCTTCTGAATACATAAATCCACGCTACAAATGCTATAACCAATCCCAACGAGGTTATTGTTGCCGACCGATTTCCAATAACGAATGATATTAAACTTGTTGATATGATGAGAACCAAGGCATAGAGTATTGGTCCTGCAGACGTTACCAACATTGCACGTCCGAAACTTGCACGACCCGAGGTCAATATTTTAGCTGATATCCAGACAGGAATGGAAACAATTGCCCATAGGATAACAAATGAAACTATAGCAATAATTATACGACCAAGTAAAGATTCAGTCATAGTTTGAAGCGCTAGATTTTGGAATACTGAGTTCATTAATTTAGTAGCACCAACAGAGTGAAGACTATCTTTGTAGTCAATTGTGTGCGTAAACAAATACCCATGGGTTGTTAGTTTATTAACGAAGGATTCTTTAAAATGCTCGAATGGGTTATCTTTCTGAAAATCGATATCAAAATCGGTAATATCCAGTTTCATGTATGGTGGATTTTCTGATTCTATAGCAAGAAGCATGCGGTATAAAGACGCTAATTCATCTAGACCGTCATCTTCCAGAAATTCCAACTCCCTTATAGTATTTGGTAAGTACGCTTCATAGTCGTCAATATCGTACCCTCGCTTAATTAACACAGACTCCAGAGCGGCCTCATCTTCATTAAGAGTATATCGTCTATATTTCTGCCAATCTTCTGGGCGTATGTCAGTTAATAGATGAAGTTGTTTTTCAACACTTTCTAATGTTAATCCAACAGAATTAAGTTTAGTTTTAATGGATGGAATATTAACCGTGTATATCCCCTTCTTTGGTTTCTGTCCATCAAATAACATGCACCACGTATATGGAATGTCATACGCCTTGCTCCTCAACCGAACATTACCGACTTTTAATACTGCACGGTCCCCCAACTTGCCTGAAGTGATGACACCTTCGACGATAAAATCATTTGTCTTAAAATCTGAAATATCTCGAAATATTATCTGATATACTATTTGCTAGCGAATCACATTTGCATGACCGATATTGAAACGAAATTCCTTGTAGTCAGTAACCTTTCTAAAATATCTCTGGTTGTTCTGCCTCTGGACGTTCTGAATCTATATGTGCTGCAAGCGCCTGTTGTGTTAAGAAAGTATGCCCACAAATTTTAGACGTGTATTCCCCAATCTGATCAGACGGGGGATCGGAATCAGACATCTATCTCAATACCATTATAGGCATCCTATTTACCGTTTTGGTATCCATGACATAACTTTTCCTATCGGAATTCTTCATACAGCAACAGAGAATAGTCATCGTTGAGGGCTGGCGCCTACCTTACAAACTAATCCTTAGTTTGAAGTAATTTAATATAACTATCATCTATAAAAAAGGCTAAAAATAAGTGTCTGGGAATTACTAGATAGAAACGGGTGATGTAGGTTAGCAAAAATTAACAGAGAACCACCAAAAGCCTCTGAACAGATTAACTATTCCCTGTTCAACCAGAAGTCGTCTTTGTAGTAACAGGAGTAATACAACCTACTGGGAATAATCAGGTGGATAGAAATGTTATAATCAATGAAGCTACTGGTAATTCCTTATTTAAGAAAGCAGGAAAATATGATTCAATTATTGCAGCTGCTCTTTCTGCTGATTATGTTAATGCAGTACAACAAGAAATTACTATTAGGCGCGTCATCAAATTCTCCTTCTAATACTGTTAATCATGAATTCTTACCATGTAGAACTACTTTAAACTATACATCTTATCTAATGAATACATCATCAAACGGTACTTTTAGCGAAGTTGTGTCAGTCATGGCACCTTGTCCATGGACATATCTCGAAATAGCTCAGAAATTGTCTAAAATTCCTA
>DAOM01000066.1:5242-6469 GCA_002501855.1 Candidatus Nitrosopolaris nunavutensis | reverse complement strand
AGTGTTGGTAGTAAGAAAGGTGCCAAAACAACAACAAATGATTAGTTCAGGTTGGTAGAATTGGTAGCGACTCATAGTCTTTCCTTTGATAGTTCACTGTTAGCAAAAACCAAGACCTGGCAATTGTCATCTCTCAGCATCATATTCAGAGTATTAGTGCGTTTAAGAATAGCTGGTTGATCACAGAGAAGACGATAGACAGTCCTATGCATACACTGAGGTGGCGGGGATAGTTTACGTTTCATATTGCCAATAAATTCGCTATATATTGAGATTAATCCTGTTTTATTTTTCGTCTAACTTTGATTTCCCATCTGTTTCTTATACAACGTTGGTTATGAATGTCTATGCGTTACTGTAAAAGATACTTGCTCTTCAGGGAGAACTCTAACAATCTTTGTCAGCCTATCAACCGATATAGATTTGGTTGCTCGCCTTCCTCCCGGGAGGGCTGCGAGCTTATTTTTGTACTTTTTTATGAAAACTTTTAAAAATTAATGTTACGTATGAGCGTGTGAATGAAGCCTCTCGAGTTTTAGTCCGACGTTAGCAAAAATTGCAATTAGACCACCCCGGGAGACCTGGGTAGCCTCAAAAGAAAACGAAGTTGAAATTCAACTTTCAACCGTGATACCCGTAGATTCTCTCAATTAAAAAATGAAAGGCCAGGTTCCTGATCAATCGACTGTTAGATTCGGCAGTACTTTTCTAAGTACCCGCTCATAAGAGGATATTCTAACAATCTTTGTCAATCTGTACGCCAATACTGACCTTGTTTGTGGCCTTCCTCCCGGGCAAGACTACGGCCACAATGGAATGCAGGGCGCAATGAACCCGCATAACCATGACTGACTGATTTCTTGTCTTAGAGAAAAAAGGGTTTTCATAAGAAGATACCATGCGAATACATATCAATAGTTCACGATAGTGATTTTATGCGGATTCAACATAAGTATAACTCTTAAATGATACATTCCTTGCTAAGCACACAGTAGCCCTGCAGGCGCTAGAACAACACTGGAACATGCGCAAACGTATAGCCAATGGTATATGAAATATTTCCCAACAAGCTCTAGTACACTGTACCACTGTTTTCATTACGCCTAGAACGTTGTGCAGACATATTCTTTAATTATCGCAATCCCTAACCGTTTATCAAATGGCTGATTGCCCTTTATGCACATTCTGCACCAGTTTTTGAGCCCTCCAGACAGTTGGTCAACTGTT
>DAOM01000066.1:383-4958 GCA_002501855.1 Candidatus Nitrosopolaris nunavutensis | reverse complement strand
AGTTGGTCAACTGTTTAGATTATGGCCATCAATACGCTAGGTAGCGAAGAACAAAAGCAGCAGCTGCTATCACCGCCAGTCGACAAGACGAAGATACCATCGCCATCGCTTGGACAAGCTAGGATAAAAGAGCGAAACATAGTGTCGGTGCAGGCAAAGAAGACTCACCCTCAGTTTATTTATAATCGAGCATATCTAGGTATGCAGCCTGGAAAGTGCCTTGAATATAATCTGAGTGATGATACTTCGCTGCTCACAAGAGATGAGCGTTTTCAGGAGTTTATGGATAGACCTTACGCAGTTATTCCTCAAGGAAATCATAAGAAAGAGGAAAAAGCTTACCTATTGATATCTCCCAAATGGACTGGTTTTAGAGCAGGGTGGTTGGAATCACAGACTGAAACCTACAACATTTTCACGGTAGACAGATATTCAGCGTGGTCTGGATTAGTACCGGACGATCTTAAAGAAGAGTTGGACTTAGCTCCTAGGTATTCTTCGATCAAAATATTGCAGAATGGTGATTACCTTGTAGGCAATGAATTTGAACTTGAAGACGCCTGGATAAGATACAGAGAGTATCTGCTGAGAAAGGAAAAAGACATCGGAATACGAGTCAAATCAACAGCTTCTGCAAGATTTAATCTCGCTTCCAAACTAGTGTCTGATGGGGTTATTCCGTGGACATCAAGAACAGTGTCTCAATCATGGATGTGGCTTACTGATATCAAACTAAGGCCATACCAACAAGAAGCAATGGATTTCTTCATAACACATGGCGCAATGACTCTTGTCTACCCTTTTGGCGCTGGTAAAACACTATTCGGAGTGCAGGCTATCTCTTGCATATCGGACAGGACTCTAGTAGTGGTACCATCTGTTTCTCATATCGCAGTTTGGCAAAAATATATTGAAGAGCATCTCAAAAAGAACAATAACAACACTAACGGAAAGCCTCGGATAGCATTTTTGTACGCAGGAGCTAGAAAGGATGCGATCAAATACGCCGATATAATAATCTCCACATATGAAAGCGCATTAACATATCTTACCAACGAACGATTTAAACTTCTTATCTTTGACGAATGCCATCACTTTCCAGCTAGCACCTATTCCAGACTCGCTTTTCTGGATGCAGATTACAGATTAGGACTATCTGGCAGCCCTTATAGAGAAGATGGCCGCTCAGAATTAATTTACGTACTTTCAGGCTACCCTTATGGAAGCGATTGGGACAAGCTCTTTGAAGAAGGATGGGTAAAAAAGCCTGAGATAAACCTGCATGTCACATCTGCAAAGATAACATTTCTTCAATCATTACTTCAAACTTTGAAAGGTAATACTATCGTATTCTCCGATAGTCTGACCACAGGCGAGGAATCATCCAGGCTTACTGGACTTCCATTCATATACGGAGAACATACTTTGAAGGAAAGAATAGAAGCACTAAACAAGCATAAGAGGTTCATTTGTAGCAGAATATTTGATGAAGGAATGGATATACCAGATGTAAAGAATATAATCGAGATTGATTTTCTTGGAGGGTCAAGAAGACAGCAACTTCAAAGAGTAGGTAGGCTTATGCATTCTCTTATTGATGGAGTTGAATACCATCTGCTTATGTCGCCAGAGGAACTACAAAAATATGAAAGGCGACTATATGGATTATACTCAAGACAGTTTAAAGTGAATCTAGTTAAGTATTAAGATACGATCCGCAAAACATACAATAGCTTACTTACCCATAGCAAGCTAATATAATATCGTAGTCATTCTTATCGATTATCTCAACATGTTAAAAGTACACAGTAATAATGATGTCACTCTAGAGAGATGTAAGTGTATCAATAACTTTGTAGGGTATGAACGTACAATTCAAAGGTCCTCTGCAATCCGTTATTAAGAGTACACTAGATTTCTTTACTAAACAATTTCCAGAAGTAGATCTCGCGAGGAAAATATATCTAAATTACGATAAAGATTATCTTATCGAGAAGTATTCGAGACTAATTAAAATCAACTCTGAAGGGGTGCAAGTGTTAGTTCAACCCGAGACATCATCAACAGACAAAATGGAAGAAATGCCACCAGCGAACGAATCAGACCTCAAAGTTGATAAGGTAATGGGAGATGAATCTAAAACCAAAGCCGAGGTAAAATGGTCTATCAAGGAGTTTATTGCTCTACACCTCGTGGCATCAAGGATTGCTAAAGGCCGCGGTATAATCCAAGATGAAGGTATCAAAATATCTGACATTGAGTCTGCAACTAAAGCCAATTCCAAATCATTAACCTCGAGGTTATCGGAAATGATGAAATCAAGATATGTAACAAAAGATTTGAAGTTTAGTCCGGAAAGTGCGGGAGAAGGACAAGAAGAACCTTGCACGGTATACAGAATAACTACTGTTGGGATTCACTGGTTGAATAACATAATCGACAAAAAAGGAAAGATTGCGAATCAACAATAAAATCACATTTTGTACCAAGCGAGTGAATAAGAGTTTACTTCTGCAGTTCAAGCCGTTATTGTGAGTAATAAAACTAGGAGACAGCCACTACTATGATTTAGCTTGGAAATGGGTTTAAGATATGTAGGTCGAATTTGGCTCAAATTTAGAGAGAAGAATACCCCGCTGTACGGTGTTGCACATCTACCTCTACGATTCGAATCTGGAGGCTAAGTCTAGTACTTGCATAGATAAGTGACACTTTCAAATACCCACATAGGTGCCACAGCTAAGTAAGTATTAATCGCATATCCTTTTCCAAAAATATGCTGTTGGCAAAATGGATTGTTCCGTCTTTGACCCTTCAGAAATACTTTTCACCTTGTGTGTTTATATTCTTTGTAAATTGAAATATGACAGAAATTCCCCATGTCCATGTGGTAGTAAGAAGAAATACAAACATTGTTGTCTGAGCCTCGATCAAGAACGAGCGACATGGGATGTCCTAGAGGACAAACTTAGGGGACGAATTAACGAATACTGTAACGAATTCTTTGACAAAGAAGGCGCCCTGATATCTTATGGAAAAGGTGTGAATAGCCAAAGCGACCTTGGTGATAGAAGATTGTTTTATGATTGGTACATACACGATTACATTGTACCTAACAAAAATGATACGATAATCAAGTTATTTGGTAAAGAATATGGAAGCAATCTTGCTGAGCTGGACAAAGAGACTCTCAAAGCATGGTCTGACTCTGTTATGAAGTTTTTAGAAATTTTAGATATTAGAAGAGGAGTAGGTTATAAGGTAAAAGATATTTTCAATGAAACAAATGAGTTTTTTGTATATGATAGATCATCTTCCCAATCTTTGAACAAATATGACATTCTATATTCAAGACCATATCATATAGGAAATATAACTAGACTTGGAGGGGCTGGAATTGTCCTGTCTCGTCGCTTTTTGCCTCATATTAAAAAGTATGTTTTGCATAACTTTGAGAGCTCAAGAGAATTTCGCCAACTAAATAATACGCGAAATATAGCTTTTGACCAGTATTTAAGAAATGAAAGTCTGTCAATTATGCATTATTTGGATTCATTAAAAGAATCGAGTCCCACGGTGATGACTCCTGAAGGAGATATTTCAGTATTTTCCAAGAGTGAATTTGTTATTAAAGACAGGCGTAGCGTTCTGTTAGCACTAAACTCTTCAAAAGAGTTTGCGCGCTTAGAAAATGAAGGAAAGACGACAAGATATGACTGGATTGAAGAATTAGAAAATAACAAATTTGGTCATGAAAATGGTCATCAGGATTCAAACGCAAGCATGGCAGAGAGCAGAAAAGAAAGAAACTATATGTTAGAATCAGAACAGCTGACCTTCAGGACAATCCTTTGGTTGCCGCCTAACGAGGAAAAAGATACTTTGTTGCATTCAAACATCACAGGCAAAGATAAAAACAAAAAAGAAGAACAATATACGCAGTATCGAGTCCTTGGAAATCTATCAATAACAGGAAAGACGCTAATAGTTGAATGCCTATCAGACAGACTACTCAAAAAGTGTAATGACACAATCCTGCGCCTAGTTGGCGGCAAACATCTCATACACCTCGGCGATAGTTACTCCGAGTTGATGCCATCTAATGCTGCAGATAGACAGAACTCTTGGATTGAAAATGAAAAACATGACCTTGGACTAAGTGAAGAGAAGGAGAATGAGGAGTACAACGATGATATAGTTTTTGAAGATGAACTTCCTGATGAAGTAAAACAACAAATTAATAACTACTTTAAAGAATACTATGAAAACTGGCTTTACATGAAAATACCTGCGCTTGACAACATAACTCCAGTAGAAGCAGCTAAAACAGACAAGGGTAGAAGTAAGCTAATAGAACTTCTGAAGGACATCGAAAACACAGATGCAAGAAATTCCAAGCAGAATCTGCCCGCCTTCCCTGTTGCAAAGATGAAGAAAAAACTGGGATTGTAAAAGAAATGACATGTGACTAACAGATGAAAATTCGCCACAAAATTTCTTGTAATTTTCTACAATAACATCTAAGACCTTCTTTACTGTTTTACTTCTGGATATGTGTTAGCCAAATTTACCAGA
>DAOM01000066.1:0-121 GCA_002501855.1 Candidatus Nitrosopolaris nunavutensis | reverse complement strand
AGACCTTCTTTACTGTTTTACTTTTGGAAGTATGTCCATTCTTGACCGTGTCTTCAAAAGAATATTTAGCATAATTCTTGACATATTTTTGCTTTAATTTTAAACGATCTTCTATGACAGA
>DAOM01000238.1:3066-6477 GCA_002501855.1 Candidatus Nitrosopolaris nunavutensis | reverse complement strand
AGCTAGTGATAGGAAGCTAGTTGAAATAATAAGAACCAAGGCATAGACTATCGGTACTCGAAGTCAAAGTTATCTGTTGTAACAAAAAGGATAATAGGAACATTGAGAAAGTTTTGTAAGGATATCTGCAGACTCTATAAAGCTCGCAAGACAAAAAATTCAGGAAGTTACTATTACCACGGCTTCAAGCTTCCTCTCTCTAACCTCATTTACAAGTAAACCTTCAAATATTTCGTGAGTAACCAAATCTTTCGTATGATATTTTTTTGCTAGTTTGTTATACTTATCAATCCGGTAGCTTTCACCTTTCAGTATTACTTGTATTACGTGTACAAGATCGGTTGGATACCAGGTCCTGATCTGTAGTCGCCTTTCCAGGATGTTTCGTTATCAGTGCGTATATGTATGAGAACCCCATTTCCTCCAACCTGTGCATACACCATGATCATGACTGGGATTATTGTTAAAACCGATATTGAGATAACAACCCAACATATTCGAATGTCCATTGTCGATATATTCTAACTCCTCCTATTTGAGGATCTGCGGTACCTTTTCTTATGGTCATTTCACACTACTTAGGCGATGGTTTACCTTTTTTTGTCATACTTGGATGCCAGCCTTCAGTCCATTCCCACCCACAACTTTTGCATCTGAGAATGTAATTATTTCCAGCATATTCAGTAGCTCCTTATCCCTAGTATAACATCTAGGACACTTGGCATGAGATAATACGTCTGAGAGATGCTCTTGACTTTCCCTTTTCTTCTCACAATCACAGCACTCCAATCGAGAGTACTCTTCTGATAACGCAATTTTAGGAATTTTACCCTCTGAGTGAAACGTCCTTCTGCAATGTAACACACTGCGAGATGGCCATTTTTACTTACTACCCATATATACGGACCAAAGTTTTTTTAAGTGTTTTAATTATAGCCCCTGTTTTATATGATTCGCCGCAATTATCAGGAAATGGCTAAAATATTGACAAAGTTGCAATTTGAATAGATGAAGTCTCTGACACTCCGTGATCAGATCTTTTTGCAATCACAATCATTCACGAAAATTCAGAAGTAATAATCATAACTCTAGCTACTTTCGATTATGTACATGCATACGCAGCTAGCTGATAGATGGAAAGAGCATGATTCTCTTGTTACAGAATTAAAAGAGTAATATCTCAATGTTGCAAAAAAATATCGATCTAAAGCTATAAAATCAGGTCTGACCAATGTAGACATACTAGAAGCTCCGGCAAGATGATGTAACTAAAGAGATTTTACGTATAGCGGATAAAGAAAACATCGATACGATAATCATAGGTAGTAGAGGACATAAGGCCCATAAGGAATTTCTGTTGGGAAGTGTTTCATACAAGATTAGTCATTATTCTAAATGTCCAGTTATAATCGTGAGGTAGGCTAAGCTAGCAAAAAAGATATTGTATATCCAATAACAAGTCAGATTTCATCCATAGAAAGATTTGGATTATCAAGAACAGTTAAATTTTCATATCCTCACACATGAATGGATTTTCATATATAATATTCCAATATCTTTTCAATAGCGTCTTTATCCGCACTATCATTTGTGAATTCCTGATATCTTGTAAAGTCAAGTGGAGTAACCATGCCGACAGGTCTCGTATTGGTTAGGTTATTCTTATCAACAACAAGTAAATGTCTTACATTATGTTGTAACATCATGTCTGCTGCCACTGATGGAGATGAGTCAGTACTAATAGTTATAAGAGGAGACGACATTATCTCTTTATTTGTCACTGCGTTAGCAGGTACATTATTAATGCAAACCTTTCTGGCCAAATCACGTTCAGTAACTAAACCTTGCGGTCTATCATTAGCGTCAACTACAACCAACGAACTGACATTCTTTTCTTTCATCTTCTTCGCTGTTTGTTGAATAGAAGCCACTTCTTCGATGGTTTCAAGTTTTTTCTTCATTATATCGGCGACGCTCATAGTCATAAGAATACATAATCCTTGTTTATTTTTAAATATAGCGACAACAACATTTTTTGTATTTCATCTATAGATTTCACTTCACTACCAGAACAGGACAATTTGCATAAGTGACAACTCTTGATGCGGCACTTCCAGGTAATAGTTTCTTAAAGCCTGATCTTCCTCTAGTAGTCAGCTAGCTAGTCAGTTAACGCCTGTTGCGTTAGCTTTTCTATCCACGTCTTTAAATTTCCTATTCAGCTTGTCCATTCTAGCTTCGTATCCTTTGTTATACTCCAGTTCCTCTGGTACCAGAGTAGCAGGATGAATGAATCCTTGGTTGCGCATAATCATTGCTCTCTCGGACGCCCATAATCTTTGCAAATCCCAGTCTGCAGTACCAAACCCATCATGTGGTCCTGTTAGTTTACCATTATGCATACTGAAGACCAAACAAGAGACAATAGGAATGGCGTAGTTGATACTAGCTGCAGAATTTAATTTAACTGGCATAAGCGGCAAATGGTGGCTTCCACGAGTATTTCCAGATACGTAATGAGGGTTATTAAAAGCACTACCTGCTTCTTCAGTTGCAGGAAAATTCTTCTGTGTTCTTATAATTGCAATAGGATCATCCTTACCAACATAAGTTCCAGCAATATTATGTAATCTATCAGTAGAGGAAGACACGATTGGTTCTCTTTCGTCATCAGAAGACAAAACAGAATGCACAACATATCTTCCCGGATACATCAAAGATGCCTCTAGTTCAGGTTTGTCTTCCCACAATTTTAGTTCTGCAACTTTACCGCTCATGACATCTAATATTCTAAATGTTACTCCAGATGCAAGTTTTTCATTAATAATTAATCCAGAATTGCTTCTTGCATCTACAAACATCCTCCAGAACGGGAAATTGAATGCACCAGGCTCTGTCTTATCCGCTGCAAGTATACAAAAGACTTCACTGGGACGCTCTTCCATTTCAATTTCTGCGACACCTGGGCCCATGCCCTTGACGTTACCTGAAAACGCATCCTTTAAAAGATCTTGGCCAGCGCCGTATAGTCCTTGTTCTTTAGCTAACTTGGTTCCTTCTTTAAATGCATCCCACGCAAGTTTGTGAATCTTTTCATTTTCTACACCAAGTGCATGTGTCATTATGATGTGTATATCATCACCTGTATAGCCAATGTAATAGTCGATTAAAAGCGCTTCTTCTTTTAATCTTTGGGTAACGTACTTCTTTACTGCTTCAACAAGCTCATCGCTTGGCCTGGTGTGTCCTCCAATGCCACCTATGTCTGCTTTAATCGCAGATATTGTCGTTCGCATATTATGATTGCAATCTCAGCCATATATTATATGTTTGAATCTTGTGCATGACACTGCAAACGTAGATGATAATTATGAAGTTTCTTTAAGGAAAATGCTTAAATCTAGATATGAC
>DAOM01000238.1:1025-2716 GCA_002501855.1 Candidatus Nitrosopolaris nunavutensis | reverse complement strand
GAGAGTTGATTTCAATGTAAGTATCAATAACAATGGTATAATTGGTGAAGACTACAGAATTAGAATGACCATTCCGACTATAGAGTATCTTACCAAGCGAGGAGCCAAGCTGATATTGATGTCTCATTTAGGTAGACCAACTTCAGATCAGGATAGTCATTACTCATTAGCACCAGTAGCAAGAAGATTATCAGAAATCATGCCAGCAAATAAAGTTAGATTTGCTGCTGATTGTGTTGGAGCACATGTTTAAAAAGAGATAGATGAAATGAATATGGGTGATATTCTATTGTTAGAAAATCTTCGGTTTCATAAGGAAGAAGAGAACAATGAGCCAGATTTTGCTAAAAAGCTTGCTTCATTAGCAGACGTTTATGTAAATGATGAATTTAGTACATCTCATAGAAAACATTCCTCAACTTATGGTACAGCAGAACTATTTGATATCAAAGTGGCCGGGCTCAATCTCAAAAAAGAAATCGAATATCTTTCAATGATAAAGGACAATCCACCAAAACCCTTCACTCTTGTTATAGGAGGAGTGAAAATAACAGATAAAATTGGCGCTCTGGAAAATTTGTTGCCAAAAGCAGATAATCTTCTTGTAGGTGGCGCTACTGCATATACATTTCTTAAAGCAAAAGGTTTCAAAACAGGCAATTCACCAATTGATAAGGAACATCTTTCTTGGGTAACTAAAGCACTTTCAAAATATGGTGACATGATAACTCTACCAACAGATCACATAGTATGCTCTTCGCCACAAGATGCTAGTTCTTCTGTCTCTGCTAGTCTCATCAAAGGCAATATTCCAGATGGTATGATTGGTTTTGATATTGGAATCGAAACTTCACAGCTCTATTCCAGCCAAATTAGTGCAAAGAGAGCAGGAACAATATTTTGGAATGGACCTATGGGGCTATTTGAAATAGGGCCTTTCTCCAATGGTACCGTAAATATTGCAAAAAGTATGGCACTGGCTTATTGGAGAGGTTCCAAAACGCTAATAGGAGGTGGAGATACATTAGAAGCAATGAAAAGAGCTGGAGTTTCAGAAGGTGAGGTTAGCCATGTGTCAACTGGTGGTGGTGCTACTCTCAGGTTCCTTGCAGGAAATGAGATGCCCGGAATTGAAGTATTAAATTGAATCGCAGAAATAATATTATCGCACGGGAATACCATAAAGCAATAAGAATCGTTGTCAAGATCCGCTTATGAATTTTCAGTGCCATACTCAATATTAATAATTGACCGAAACCACCTTGATATCTATTTTGTTGGTATGATTCCATTGTGTTACCTTGATCTCATGCTGAAAATATGAAAGTATTATGAGTGCATCATATTAGCAACGAATTTTATTAGGTCAATCAATCTGCAAGCAAAACCCCACTCGTTATCATACCATGATAATACTTTTACAATCTTGCTTTTATCACCCAAGACCATGGTACTCAAACCATCAACTATAGAGGAATGAGGATTGCCTATATTTGTAGAGCAAAATACAAGGCGTGGTGACTTGGCAAATTTACGCTCATTTTTGCCTATTTTCCTTCGTGAAAACGAGAACAATGTTATAGAAGATGAAGTCACCATGGCTTGTGCGGTACTACCCTCAGAGCTTTTGGGATCACAATCAATGAAAATGTAGGTGTGTAGAAAATGAATGAATTTGTGGGTTTCATTCC
>DAOM01000238.1:582-719 GCA_002501855.1 Candidatus Nitrosopolaris nunavutensis | reverse complement strand
AATGAATTTGTGGGTTTCATTCCCAGACCCAGGATTGTACTGTTTAAACCATAATCTTATCTTATTTTTCTTGGCAGAATCACCAATTGTGCGAGAACGAGAAACCTAGCCTTAGTGATTACTGGTTAAATCTAGAG
>DAOM01000238.1:0-340 GCA_002501855.1 Candidatus Nitrosopolaris nunavutensis | reverse complement strand
GTGATTACTGGTTAAATCTAGAGATACTGCAAAAAATATTATTTACCGAGGGCCTAAGTATTAGTTTATTAAAATTAGCCTACGAAGATAGCCGATTCGTCCAAAATCAACTTACAGGCCGGAATAGTATTACCGGAACCGAAATACTATTCCTTAAGAATTGTATCGAAGCTTTGTTTGAATCGTTGTAATCTTTCCTGTGAGTATTTTTTGTACTCCTTCTTGTCCTGTTCTGAAGCTGGTTTGTCCTTATCTTCGTTATAATGTAAGTATTTAATATCTGGAGCGCCTTGAGGCTCAACTCCCACTCCGAGTCCTGGACAATACCTGTCTCTTATAC
>DAOM01000201.1:2903-3599 GCA_002501855.1 Candidatus Nitrosopolaris nunavutensis | reverse complement strand
AGTTAACTAATGACAAATTACCTCCAGGGTTGATTTTCGTTTATCAAATGGGGTTGTGGCGGCCTTCATCTATTTGATTTGAACGCTAATGTTACCGAATGCCTGCAGCTTAAGCAGCATCGTGATCGCTTTGTTTTCTTATCGCGCAAATTTTGTTCATTCTATATATTTGGAGAGCAAGTCTGGATATTTCCTTTTTTAGTCCGCCGATTCTATTATAATTCTCTATGTCGTCGATCATTATCACACGATAAGCAGCAGCGGAAATTGACATGTTATATGTCTCCGCTTTCTCGTTTACTGCAACACTAAATACTAGTAATTTGTCTACGCGAATCCTCATTCACTGAATTCGTTTTTCGAGCATTTCGCAATTATCCTGCAATGCTTTCTCTCTTAGTTTTAGCGATTTGATGTTAGAGAATCCGCCACTATCTTCTTAGAATCGTATCGATAATGTTTTGATGTTATTAAGTACTGCTAAAAGCTTATCAGGGTCTTCAGAGGAGATACGATGCTTACTTAATTCCTCCTTCAAATGAGTATCGATGCTATTCTTATGGCAGAAATTAAGCATCTCCTGCATTTCTCGTATTCCACCGATCATAAAGCCTTCAAGACTTCGACGAGCATTAGGCGCCAATCGGGGTTTCTTTCTCAGGAAGCCCGCTTAACGATTTCCTAACCAGCCATTTA
>DAOM01000201.1:0-2603 GCA_002501855.1 Candidatus Nitrosopolaris nunavutensis | reverse complement strand
ACGATTTCCTAACCAGCCATTTACCGTATTCCATGCTTCAGAGTATCCCACTCTGTACTGAGTACAATCAGTGTGACAGGAGTCGTTATATGATTTATGGTGTAGGAAGTCGAATTTCGCTGCATTGTATCCCACGTCATATGATGCGTCCGCGTATGCGAGTGGTGCGCATATGAGCACTAATAATGGCGCTGCTACTAAAATTAATTGTGTTTTTATCATTAATATATCACCCAATCATCATACCAGGATTTTTCTTGCCATGTTTGCATCTCTCTAGCTCAACATGACTCCCTGTGCTACTTCTACTTCTAATCCTGTACTCGACTGCTATTCCTAACCCGCCCCCAATGAGGACACCCAATATTGCGAATGTTTTTCTTTTCATAGCCAAAGTGTAAAATCCAAATCATAAATACTCTGGTGTGGTTTCTTTATGATTAATCAAATCTGATGCTAATTGATTAAAGAAAAAGTGTATAATGAATCTTAGTGGGCAAAGGCAATTCATATCTCATCGGACTCAACAACAATGGTCGTGATCTTGCAATAAGTGGCAGAGGTCGCAAAGTCACAATAGCAAAGCTAGTCTACGATATGTACTGCTGCTGTTGATATATGACCGCCATTATGATTAATTTTGCAAGATTCCAAAAATGGAACGACCAATTATTGTATATTTAGCGTCTATGCGTTTAAATTAGATGTTGCTGAAAATATGTGTAGTGTATTGCCTCCACAAATAGGAGATAAAGCTCCCAATCTGGCTGTTTCTGAATGGATACAAGGAAACCCTACCAACATAGATAAAGAAAGGGGAAATGTTGTCCTTGTTGAAGTATTCCAAGTTAATTGTCCAGGTTGTTTCACACAAGGGATCCCACAGGCAATAGACTTGCATATGAAATATCATCATGATGGTCTAAGAGTATTAGGAGTGGCAACGGCTTTTGAAGACTTTGACAAGAATACTTTAGAAAACCTCAAGCTGCTGCTAACCACTGGTGAGGTTGTTGGAGTACCAAGAAGGGTCTTAGGAGAGTATGGCCGCTTGGCTCCAGGAAATAAACTAGGTTACAAAATTCCATTCCCAGTAGGAATGGATACATTGCTGAAGCTTGGTCCATTGACTGATGACAAGGTCATGGATTTCATTGAAGCTAATATCCCAGATTTCAGATCTTATATCGAGGAGGACAAGCAGTCAATGTACGAGCGAGCAAAACAGTATTTAGAACTAAAGCAATATTCAGCAAAGACTTTTGAGGAGTATGGCTTACGTGGCACACCATCAGCTATCCTAATTGACAAGAAGGGTGTATTACGACAGACCATATTTGGTTCAAACGGCTTTCTTGAAGGTGCAGTTAAGCAATTGTTAAATGAGTAAGAATAGAACCGATAATCTATAATTACAGTTATAGCACTCATGGATGGTTAATAATTTGAAAACTGTCTACAAATAAGGGTTAATAATTCTTCTTCTTTATGTTACCTTAGTTTCGTATTCCTCAGGTCTTTCTTCCCTTCGTCTTGCCTCCTCATCTAAATCGACAGATGGTCTAAGAGGATCATGACATTTACAAGAACACTTTTCCTGACTTAAGCATCTTTCTCTAAGATACCCTCATTGACATTCAAGTGAAAGGATTGGCTCAGTCGTCATGAGAGTAATTTAATGATCCTGCCATATTTTTCTTTTGTGTAGATGCCATGTCAGGTTCTAATACCTGCTGTCTGATTTTGGGGTTGGTCAAATGGATTGACCTTCTGAACTGTAGCCTCTCAATGTCACCAATAAATGATTAATGTTTTCTCTACTGAGTGTGGTATCCTTCTCATGTGGAATGAAAATAGGTCTTTTTTGCGTCTCAATTATTTGTTGATAAACCTTCTGAAGTTCGTTAAGCTGAATTATCATTTTATGCGCATGTTCAAATATGATTTCCCCTTTACTAGCCAACTCAATTATTGCTAGCTTTTGATGGTTTAGTTGTTTACTTAGTTTTTCTAAATTTATAGTAGTCATTTCTTAGCCTTCCTGCTTCTCCTAATTGTCATAGCATAATGAGATTTTCTTCTATTTACACCTAATCGTATATTTCAATCAGCAGTTGCAGCTGCTTGCGGTACGGAATAAGATTTATTTGCTACTTTTGCGATATATTGCATTGCCCTTCACACCACGCATAGGCCAAGATGTGTAGGATAATCACGACTTTCAAATTGGCTAGGCTTGCACGCTCATAGCCAATTTGCATACTAATTATTCTTAGGCATGTGAATTCATTGCAGCTCTCGTGAGGTTTCATGAGCAGCCATATAATCGGCAATTTTTTCCATCATCAAATCTGGATTATCTCTGTGGGTCTCCATATGTTGAACAAGTTCTTGTCTATCCTTCAAGCCCTTAGCTGAAGTACAGATAGGGCAGTCCATTTGAGCCATACAGTATTACTAAGCCTTGAATTTAATGGTTTTCTTACCCCGATAACATTTGTAGCAAACCCACAACGCTACTCTTTTCTTAATTGCTACCCTAACGATATTACTAATAATATAGGTAATCGAAATGGCATATCGACCACTTATACTAATAATGT
>DAOM01000030.1 GCA_002501855.1 Candidatus Nitrosopolaris nunavutensis | reverse complement strand
AGGATGTCTAGGTTACCATCTACCTATTTTCCTGTGGTTAAGTGTACATATTGAAAGGTAATGTTAGTATAGACATAATAATAGAAAAGAAAGTTGCTGGCAACATAGACATCTTGGACATGGACGTTGCAACTTTAACACTTCGCTGGTTCCAGGACAGAATCTGACTCATTTTGTCCTCGAGTCTCCGTCATCACTTGACTGTAGTCCACGGAGTTCGTTACCGGATATTGGTTTTGGAAAAAGCCATTGCTTCTTCTCCTTAGCAATTTTTTGAACAATATAGAATGGATTTGATGTGTTGATGTATATTATTCTCCCTTCTTTTAATATAATCCGTACCACGTTCGTTTAGTTTTTCTCTTTTTTCGACATTAGGCGGCTGACTGACACAGCACTTGAAGCCTTTGTTTTGCTTCTTCCGGATGCTTTAGGTAGTATACGTACGTGATTGTACTAGAACAGGGGAAGTCAAAGGAGGTGCTGACAACTATGGCTTTTTCTAGTTGTTCCTCAGTTGCTAGGCTTGACAACGTACTCCGGATAGCATTTGGTGCAATCTCCATTATTGTAGGCCTTGCAGCAGGCAAGAAGCGGATTGGATTGTTCAAGGCTCCTAGTTGGACCAGGACTGTATCTGGTTCGCTGGTTCTAGGTTTGGCGGCATATCAGCATTTCAAATGTCCTCCTGAGGAGGTGCGGCACTTTTCAAACTAGGTGCTGCTGTTGCACCTCCTCGTGACGCTGGAATATTTATCAAACTTCAATCATTTCGATAGTCTTTGCGATACTAGCCACTATTGCGTACTATGCTCATGAAAGGATATGGATAAGATAAAGTGGAAGTAGAGCAAGGCGAAAAGAGACAATCTTGATGTTACAATTCCGAAGAATTTCTCGAGATTGCTAAGAGAGTACTAGTAAGATATGATACGAAGAGTAATACGTTTTACTTAAATGGTATTTCCTAAGGTAAATCAACAAGTGGCTTTTGCAATACCTGTTCGAATGGCTATAAATGCGGTGGTAATCTATGGCCTATATGTGGCACGCGTCGAATTATTCTTTGGGAAGAAGGTGTTATAGGAATTACCAATAGATTGGATTAAGAACCGTCACTGTTATGGGCTTGGCTGGGTCGTACAATAATATTAGTGATAAGCTAAAGCAGTGATTGAAAAACAAAACCGTATGAAGAAAAGTACGCTGTTAAGGATCGGTATTATCGTCTTTGTTGTCATAGCTGCAATTACTCTAATTTATAATTACTATTTAATCTCACCTACTACTCGTTATGCAGGCGTAGACAAATTCGGGATAAAGGAAATCTATCCAACAAAAACGGGTGGGGAAGAATGGTTTATGAATATGGATGATCCTGGAAATGATCCAAGAATAGGAGGAGAAGGACCACCAAGCAAGTTCGTGCAACAAAATGATGACGGTAGTTGGAAAGTACGAAGTACTGAAGTGCGTTACGGCGTGTTAACTTCATCAGGTTATCATCCAGATCTGATTACCACTCTCAATCAGCAAGCCCTGGCTGCAAAGGGATACATGCAATCACCCAATGATTGGAAGAACGTAGAAATGACTGGATATTTTAAGGTAAATAGTTTTACTGACTCCAATCAGAACGGTGGACCACATATAGAGTTACTTGCACGGGGTGGAAGAAATACAAACGACATTGGAACAATAGATGGATTGTCAAGACAATGTGAAGCAACCACTTATCATTCAAATACATATGTAGATGGCAGAGTTAAGTTTGAGAAAGATTTGGAGCATACGATAGGATATACAACCGGAGATCCTGAGAAGCAGCATGGTATAAGCCCTTTGGTTGGAAGGTGGATTGGAGTCAAAGCAGTATTCTATAATTTACCTGATGGTTCAGTAAGGCTAGAGCAATGGATCGATGAGAATTCGAATAATAACTGGCATCGAGTTCTCAAATATACGGATGACGGTAACTGGGGTGGAGGAACTCCTAACTGCGGCGGCCCTGATACTCAGATAATAACATGGGGAGGTCCAATTACAATATTCAGGTGGGATAACATTGATGAAATGGATGTGAAATACTTTAGTGTAAGAGAAATTAAGCCTCCTTCTTAAGTGAATATAAAGTATTACCTCCTGCTGCCAACCATGTCTACTTTAGCTTAGAATTGGTATTCTTTCACGTTTTTTAATACCGAGATGCTCACAATGTCTAATCGTACGGCTCATTTCTCCTCCAGTTTTTGTTATCGCAATTATGTAATACAATTCCAATTTGCCTCTTGACTTAATCACAATGATCTAAAAGGAGAGATTGTGATCAATACCTGATAGTATTCTTGTTTCTTGCTTCTCTTTCTTTAAGTGGTTACTCCCTCAGCCAATAGTGACTGAATCATTTGCTCAGTTTGATCATAATCGCTATATTTGAAAAAGACCTCTGAAAGAGGATGGTCGTTTTTCGTCTCTTCTCTTAATAACGGCATCCCAATTCTGTGTGTACCTTTGGGTAACGTCTTCCACACTATCGTTAGAAAATGCAAAGACATACTCATACTTTTTCCCCCAATTCTGCTCATAATAGTGAGGATGATCTAGCGAGATTGGATATTCCAAAGTTGAATCCATATGAACCCATTTTCCTTTTAGCAGAGCTTCGTTCCAACAGTGATCAAGGAAATCATGTACAATCCTTGTCTCTATTTTTGATACGTTCATGACAGCACCAAAAAGCATCGACCATTCGCTACATCTGCCAGTTCTTGCTTCTGCAATCTTCAAGATCTGACCATGTCTAGGAAAAGAATATTCATAGCTGCATTTGTCACACCTGTGGATTTCCATTGCGCGTAGCTTCCATGAATTTCCAGGCACTATCCGAACATGCATCAAGTTCCCGCGACCTTTATCCATACATCTATTCCATCTTGGATCTTTTGGAGTCCAACTCATAAAGTCATTTTTGAACCATCCCATTGTAGATTTGATTTTATCGTCCTCATTTAGTCGTGCTATGTGTTCTGGTATCAACGATTTGATTTTTTCTAGAATCTGAAAATCATAGTACTGTTCGCCAATTTTCTTGTAGAGTAGGAAAGTGCTCTTGTTGATGGTTTGACTAAGGTTGCCATTCAGAGTGATATGACCTCCATACACGTCTCTAGTTATACTGATTATATGCTTAAAAATGGAAAAATATATTTGTTCACAAATCTGTCACCTGTGTCGGTTGGTTGGCCGTATGTCAGTAGCCAAAATTGTAGAGCTTGTGAGCTGGTGAGCTGGGTGGGTAGTTCTGAAAAAGGCTGGGAGAATGCAGCACAGACTGCAGTTAGAGAGGAGGCCAAGACGATACATGGAATTCGGGGAATAGAAGTAAAAGAAATAGCTGCAAAAATAGAAGGCAAAACAGGAAAAATACAAAAGTTCAGAGGCGGTATTAAGTTAGCCTATGGCGTAGACAGAAAATATTGTAGATATATCCAATAGCCATATGGAAATTCAAAAATAATGACGAAAGGCAAACAACAGCTTGACAGTAAATGAAAAAGAGATTTATAGAGCAAGCGATCTCTCGACCTAATGGGTTACGGTAGAAGTTACGGCGGTGGCGGCAGTAGAGACTTTAGAGGATCTACAGGCCCAAAACCAGTAGAAGTAGGTAAGGAATATGACATAGAAGTTACGGAAATCAGTAGACAAGGTGACGGTATCGCAAGAGTCCAAGGATTTGTTGTTTTTGTCAAAAATGGAAAAGTTGGACAGAAAGTTAAGGTTAAGGTTGATCAGGTAGGAAATAGGTTCGCTACAGCTACGGTTGTGAGCTAAATCACGCAATAACTGAGCCGTACGTGGACAGTTGGTTGGACGTGTCATGGTTGCGGTAACCAAGATACGGTTGTTATACCTGACACAATATCGAGATTTGGAACGACAAAAACAAATGTTTCCTGACTATCAAGCTAAAAAGTATAGCTCATAACTTTCAGCTTGCTTTGCGTAACCAGTCCTGCACTACTAGGTAATAGTATGTGACTGGATGACAAATACTATAGTTGCACTATAGTATTGCATTTTTTCCCAATTTCTTTACATAAGAATGTAAATAAACTAGTATCGCTCTTTCAAAATCACATTATGTCCAGAAAAATATTGACGCCCGTCTCTAGTGCTTTAGCCCTGCTTATGCTTCTCGTGACATCAGCAACTTTTTCTTGTCCAGTGTTAGCTCAACCCCTATTCGGTAACAGTCATGGCGGTGCGATGATTTTTGGTTCACCGAATTTCATGAATAGTATATTCAATGCATGATCAATCTCAGGTATTGTAGGTATAAGCATGGTAAATGGAGTCAAAGTTACCGGAGAAAACCTTGGAAATAATGAGATAACTGTAACTCTAAAACACGTAACAACAAGTAGTAATAGTAGCCTTGTACCTTCAGTTACAGTTATAGCGCTAAGATTACCTATGGATCTCAAAGGTCTAATGTCATTAGCTGTAGCTTCACGCAGTACGGGAGGCAATAATACTAGCATGTTGATGACTAACAACACAAATCCCATGAACGCTATGATGGGACAAGGGTTTAGAGGATTAGGAGCGAATGCTACAACTCAGAATAATCCGTTCAAAGCGCTTGGCTTTTTGAGGAATATTCAGATAGGAAGTAGCAGGATAGTTAACGCTGATTAGAGATTACCTCAAACCACTACAATGGGTTTGATTGGCGGTAGCAGTACGTCTACCGCTTCTTCATCTGCTGATTTCGTAATAATCACAGTAATTCCATATACAGGCAAAACTAGCAATCTGAGTGGATAGAAAGGAAAGCGCTATCCTTACATTCAGGGAGAGAATTGTCATAAGCAATGACATCCATCTTCTTCTCGATACCATAAATTCGACCGGTCGTTGTAGGACGTTTTATAATTTACGACAGGCATGTTTTAATTTAGCTTTCGCCTCTTACTCTCTGTATGTTTCTCAGCATTGAATCTTTCCAGCTCATACGTGCCTAAGTCTACAAACTTAATTCCTCCAGCAAGCACAGGATGGACACGTTTGATCTCTGTAAAAATCTTCTGGCATACTCTGCGATAATCTGGGTGCCCTTGCGGAATAGTTCTCAGCTCAATCATATGGCATGCCTCTCGCAAATTAAATTTCATAAAATATGGATATTTGTATGCAAAATTAACTACATATTGTGATTCTTCAGGCATTTTCATTGAAATGATTTTATATACTTCATCACATTTATACATACAATCTTTGAAATCTTTATCGATATCCATGTCGATAACCTCTGGTGGAAGATCATATCCATGTTTAGTAGAAAGCAGCTGTCTTTCTAAGGTAAGTATTCTATGACGATGCAGGTCACGGAATATTCCGAAATTTGTAAACATTTCAAATGTAAATTCTACCATTTCAAATGCTCTACCAGGACGGTGTCTTCTATTAGCTCGGAATTTTGTATAGGTTTGAATTATTTTATGCCTTTCTATTGGGGGTAGAGATCGAATATATCGTGCAAGACTCTCAAGAGACTGACCTTGGGCTTGCTCATATAAAATTGCAGAGCCAACTTTTATCTCAGCTTCAGCATTATCTTCAAAATTTAGAAGTTTCACAGATTGTGGTTTTTCTTCCGCCTTGAGATTTTTTGTGTGATACCTAGCAAGCTCTAAGATTGCATGCTTTGTATCTATAAGATATGTCTGTAGAGCATGCCCGTACTCATCGTTTGCACGTCTTACAAAAGCAAAAATAACTGCATCAAGTTCTGATTGCAACTGAACTGCAAGCGATTTTATTTCAGTTAGGTCTGATGAGAACATTTTTGATAGCAAGTATTCAAATGCTCGACCATTGCCTGTGATGCCCAAATTTGTAAGAGTGGAGGCTGGCAAAAGTCCACGGAGGACATCAAGTGCCTTGGCCTTAATAGTTGCATTATATATTCGTCTTGCAGATTCAATGTCCTTGTCAAATCTCAAGTTACTATAAGCTACTTCTCGTTTTGACAACGAGTCGAAAAAAAGAAAGCGGTCGATTGGCTCCACTTCTGCAATAAATTTCTGCATTGGTTGTAAATTCTTGGTGTAAATGTCGAAAGCATGATCGCATGCCTGTGTGTATAAATCAGCATGTGGTGATGCCATGATGCGCTCTTCTTTAAAGTACTTGTATTGACCATTAACTTTTTGATCAAATGCCACATAACGTGAAGATTTTTCAAGATATGAAAGTCCGATTCTATGATCCTCGATTTTCTTAGCAGCGATGTTTGAGATCCATTCTATTGCAATCTGTGCCTCTCCTAGTTCAGCAACAGAGTCGTCTCCATACTCTAACAATACTCTTCCATAGAATTCCTCTCCCCTGTTTGGATTTTTGGCAAATTCGTCTAGGAATATGCGTCGCATTGTCTTATCTGTCCTAGAATATCTGGACATTAATGCTCCTCTGTCTACCTGTGCAGGCGTAACTATTGCAAAAACAGGTCTATCAAGGTTAGAAAAATGTGAACCTAGAATAAACTTTTCTTCTTCAGAGAAATTATCATAGAAAATTGTGTTATAAGAGCTCATGTTGCGTAACTCATGACGCTGACTGATAAAAACTTTGCATATTTAGTACAGTTTATGCCGCACAATATAATTGTGCAGATACTTCAATCGATAAATTGGGTTTGCATTAATCAATCAAGATACATTTGCAGGTTAAAGCATTAAGATGAAGACACCAGTTATTTTCTGAACATGAACATGCATTGAACCACACCGTTCATCCGTCCCTCTATCCGTTTCAATCGGATAGTGATTGATACGATCTGGTTTAACGATAAAGAATGGAAAAGGATCAAAAAATACACAGACACCTCACGACGCACTTGCTACGTTAACTTTGGGTGCTCATCTTTTCTTTACCGTGCAACGGTATTATTGCAGATTGTCGGACCACCTATAGTCAAAGACGGTAGGTAGTGCGTATGTCACCAATGGACCACCTTTCCTTTAACAATCTATTACCATATTTTGCCAAATCCTGGTAGAGAGATTGGGAATCTAAATCATAAGGTGAATATCAAGCCTGATGGTATTTGCTATTTAGTTATTAGCTTGACGTCAGAGTGGTATAACTTCACATTAGCGTCTTCCTTTACTTCTTTAGATACTCCCCACAGATTGGGGTGCTATTTTGGCCTTCAGGATAGTTCCTCTCCTTTCCTCACGTCTTTGTTGTCCGTATACCTTCCGTATCTCTACGTCACCCATTCCAATGCATTTTCTGGTCATCATTACCCTTGACTATAATTTTCTTGGGTCTTTCACAAATCGCATGTGATTCCTATCTTGGCTATAGATTGGATGCTCCACGTGGCTGTGATTGTGGTTGTGGAGTTTGCTGGCCTTCCTCCAAGGAGGAATGCCAGCTACGGACATCCTTTTCCTAACTTTTACGACCTTCAGTCCGTCTACGTTCATCTTTGCGTGCTTTGAACTCCACATCTTTAGTCTTCCTTCTGGCTCTTACTCCCGCTATTCCCTCCAAAAGGAACCCTAATTCGGCTTTTCTGGAATTCGTTAAGATGCCTAAAATCCTCTTTTATCACCATCCTTTTCGGGCAAATTGGCCTTACTAAATAATGCAACAATTTTGACACCGTCACCATTATACGTACTTACAAAATGATTTGCATGAGCGAACTCAAGCTCGAATTCGTGGGTAAACAAGTCAAGGATATGTATGGTACATTCATGGGAAAAGTGGTTGGTATAATAACAGATACTGATGGTTCTATTGAATCTGTCGGCGTAGATTGCGGTTCTGCAGGTTTAAAACAGCTACCGTATGAACAGCTATTAGTTCAAGGAGATTATGTAATCTATATTCCCAGGTGGAGATTGGACGCTCAAAAGCTATTGAGGCAGAAAAACCTTACTCTACAACGAATAAAGGGACTACAGGATATCGTTGCAGAAAATGATTTGATGAAGGACGATGCTGAATTGGTTTACCTGAAATACGAAAAGAGGCTCAATGATCTTGGTGAGATTGAAAAATCTGTTAATGAGAAGTTGCAAGCAAGATTGAATGAATTGGATACAGAAAACAGAAGCATC
Organism: Candidatus Nitrosopolaris nunavutensis; assembly: GCA_002501855.1. Classification (GTDB taxonomy): domain Archaea; phylum Thermoproteota; class Nitrososphaeria; order Nitrososphaerales; family Nitrososphaeraceae; genus Nitrosopolaris; species Nitrosopolaris nunavutensis. The sequence goes on along the minus strand of DAOM01000030.1, from coordinate 315 downwards.
AAAACGGTGTTGTTTGATGCGAAGCTACAGTTCAGAAGCAATGAGATAACGGAGGAGGCATATCAACAAATCAGTACGCACACAAATGAACTAATAGAGCATATTACTATCGAAAAGTCTGAAATCAATAATGTTAAGATGAGGCTCACACAACAAACGTTGGAAAATATTGCTTTAACGCCAAGACTACCTACTACTATGTCCACATCCAATACAAAAGCAGCTACTGGAGAATCATCTCAACAGCAACTAGAATCTACACCGACTATATCAACGCCACGCCTCGTAAATGCGGATGCTACTGAATATAGTGCC
>DAOM01000274.1 GCA_002501855.1 Candidatus Nitrosopolaris nunavutensis | reverse complement strand
CATCTCTTAACTTGTAGTAATATCTAGAATGATTTCTGTTATATTCTCTTTGATGCCTTTTGAGATATTCGATTAATTCTTTTACGTTATTCTTCACAACTTTATAGGCCGTGATTAATTCCTCGTTTATATCGGAAAGATAAGCACTAAACCTCATATTTCTATCAGATATCAAATGAAAGAACATCGCGCCACCACCAAGAAATGGCTCAAAATATCGATTGAATTCAGAAGGAATCATTGAGTCTAACTCAGATAATAATTGGCTCTTACCGCCAGCCCATTTCACAAATGGATAACAATCACGTAAATCAACAAAGTGTGAATAACCGTGAATTTGGCTATGATTTTCCTCTTTCTGTGATTTTAGGTTCCCGCCACTATACACTATATTGTCAATCCTAGTGGAATAACACCTTTTTGAGCGTTCCGTAACTTCTTTTCTGTCTGTACGGAATTTTAACCATAAATCTTTTCGCAAGGGATCGAAAATAGACAACGATGGACGTCATATTAGATTCTTTACGAAAGAACAACCGAAGGCTTTAGTGAAACGAGAAAAATTCGACATTCCCGGTATCAGAGAAGCAAATGAAGAACCAGTCACATTATACCTTGCCAACCAGAAAAACATAATTGTTAACAATGTTTATTTATTCCAAAAACTTCCATGAATACAGTGTATGCGTATTAGATGTGCTGACTGTGAATGCTTACCAGAAGATTGCAAAAAGAGCAGATCACCAAAGGAGTGTCCAAATTGTAGTTGGAAAGAGTGTTGCTGCTGGAATAATATTAATTAACCAGTAGTAAATCTTTGCCCGAAGATTTATCCCTCCCTAGTCTAGTTTGGCTATTACTAGTACCATCTGTAGTACAGGTATATTTAGGTTAACAATGTCAGTTCTTTACATTTGATATTATACTTTCAAATTCATCAGGTATTTCAACATCTATGCTCTCTCCCAAGTACTTCTGTGAATGGCATATCGAATACCTTGCTTGTTATTGTTCAAAAGCCTTTGGGGGCATGTACAACAATGATTCATGTGATCTGTTCTATTATCCAGTCTTTAAATTTTGTAATTGCAAATTCCTCAGATTGTTTAATAAATGCAGGATCTTCTATCTTCCATTGATCCTGAGGGATGGAATCAAAAAACTCTTGCATACACAGAGTAAATCTAAAACGTAAATTCCTCGGGTTTTCAATTATTCCGTAACGGCGTAGGATATTAGCAATTTGTCCAAATGCAGCATCATAATTTCTTTTAAAAGGTGCCACTTCGAAAGTCTCGTACATTATCGAAGTTATTGCATCTATATCTTGATGTAGTGTAATCAAATATGATATGATAATCTATTACCTACATAAATTGGTATTATGAAGTTCGCTCTCAGGAGTTGGTCTTGTCCTGTTATTTGTATGAAATCAAGCAATTGTTTTTGCTGATGAACCGTACCCTCCATTTGGATTTGCGAGCGTTTCATTTATGGGATTATCATCTTATTTGGTTTTAATTGGTATCTATTCTTCAGCGATTTCTATATCTGAAGACTCAAGGTTACGTAATTCAATTCGAAATTTCGCTTTGAAGGAAACAAATTTGTTAGATAGTATCGGCTCAGCCCATATAGAGCAAGAGATACAAAATAAGGTAATAGAATTCACAAAACGTCCCTGCTGCAATATAAGTTAATTCGTTAGATATGACTTTAGAGCCAAGACTATGTTTCTGACTTCCTTAATGCATCCATTAAAGAACTCTTACTTTACTGATGATGGTAGTTCGACTAAGGCCGGGATGATTGAGTACATATTCGCAAACAGGCCCCGATATTTGCTTATTGACGAAATTGATAAAACGGCCCAAAAGACCAAGCATTCCTACTAAACTTGATGGAGACAGAACTTTAACGTGGGCCCAAGGGTTCCAGCAGTGAAATACCTTCTAAAAATGGGTTTCAAATAATCATAAAACACACTAAACTAAAAAATCTTTCTATTTGTGGCTTTGTTAGCATAGTGTCGGATTTTCTAGACTATTAACCAGTAGTAGTTGTAGGATAGTCTACGAAAGAATCGAGAGGTGCGCACTTTCAAGTACTTTTCCTCGGACATTATTGTTGACTTCTGAACTAGCTCACGTGCCAATATCTGTAGCTACTCCTTGAACGACTCTTATGTTTATTTCATTGATATTCTTCTTCCTAGAGGTTGTTTCCCTCTGCAGTACAACACGACCCTTTACATAATAGAATAAGTTAAATGGGATATCAAATTTAGATGTATGTAAATGGAAATTCTTTATGATTATCCACTTTATAGGCCGCCTTCTGAAGCTAATTCAATAATATTTCAGATTACATTAGGTTGTTCTTTTAACAAATGTTCGTTTTGTAATATGTATCGTACCAAAGAATATGTAGAAAGACCATGGGAGGAGATAAAATCAGAAATAGATTTAGCTGCCAATGCATATCCGGAGGCTCAACGGATATTTCTTGCCGATGGAGATGCACTGAACGTTGCTACTGACAAATTGATTCAAATTTTGGTTTATTTATATGCCAAATTCAGGAATTTGAAAAGAATATCATGCTACGCAATGCCAAAAAATATATTGCAAAAGAAAGACGATGAGTTGGATAAATTAAGAGCCGCTGGACTTAGTATGCTCTATGTAGGAATTGAGACTGGTAATGATGCTCTTTTGAAGAAAGTAACGAAAGGTGCAACAAGCAAGGGAATTATTCAGAGCTGTCAAAGAGCAAAACAGCATGGATATATTTTATCATGTATGATAATTCTGGGACTTGGTGGGAAAACATATACTAAGGAACATATTCGTGATACTGATAGAATCATAAGCGAAATTGCTCCTGATTATTTAGGTGCTTTGACATTGTATTTAGAGGATGGAATTTATAATGAGTTTATGATCAAATTCGGTGAGCCTTTTACCGCATTAGACGATATTGAAGTTCTAGAAGAACTCGAAAGGCTTATTTTGGATTTTAATCCTGTGACACCAGTAATATTTAGGGCAAACCATGCATCAAATGTATATTCATTTGGTGGCACTATTCCACAGGATAAACAGAAATTACTCTCTTTGATCAGTGAATTAAAACTCCGCCCAGAAATGCTAAAACCAAAGATTTTACGAAGATTCTAGTTCGTTTTTCATTTCAGAGTAAAATCCTATATTTTACTCTTCCAATAGGATTTATACATTACCCATTATTGAATATTAATACTCTGGGAAGTACCACATCAGTTTAACTCATTGAAATTGTATGACAAACCGGGACTGATGCTTATAAGCCCGCTGTCATTTGACCACAAACTCATTTCCAACAACTGATTTAAAACAACGGATTAAAAGGCACCACATAACTTTGGGTTTTGTCATTATTTTTTTCTATTACCATTACTCCCGGTCTATGAAGAATCGCTTTGTCTGACATACCAGGCAGTGGCAAAACATACTTGTTAGGAAAGTATTCAGCTACATGACTAAGCAAATATGTTTTACCTGCCTCAGTATCTTTTGATCTCCATTAGAAAGTCCGATTATACTCGAAGATTCTTCTCTACTTTAGATATTCTAGGCGCGGCTAGGGAATAATCAGATATGCTTCATGCATCAGTTAGACATTGACACACGGTACTTTAGTTTTAAAGCCATCGAATTGTTTGCGGTAAAAAATGCAGATACTCGATTTTCAGATTATACTTATTCTTGTCAAACTAAATGAAAGGAAGTTTCCCTGTCTTTTATCTATAGTAAGGGACAGTTACCTTTTCTCTAGGTTTACCTTCTCTTTGAGTCTTGATCTTCTTTACTCCTTCTTCGAAGTGACGCATCATCACGTGAGCTTCTGAAGCATGTTTTGCTGCTTCTTCTGGTGTTGGATATTTTGCCAAGTATTCATGTAGCACAAGTGAAACGGCAGTATTTGCAACGGAACCTGTGTCAGCACCACTAAAGCCCTCGGTCAGTTCAGCAACCCTAGTTAATTCTACATCAGGACCAATTGGCTTGTCCTTCGAATGAATCTCTAGAATCTTTTGTCTTGCCGCCTTATCAGGCATAGGCACAAATACAATCTTATCGAACCTTCCTGGTCTGAGTAATGCAGGATCGATCATATCGGCCCTGTTTGTTGCTGCTAGAACTACTTCACCAGACAATGCTTGCTGTTGGAGAGAAGATTGAATTGGGTATTGGAGCGACAGCAACTGCAAGAAAGATAGCAATCGCACTGATAAAATGAAGCTGAGTTTCTAGCATTTCGCCTGATTATACAAACATGACCCAAGGCTGGTGCAGCTAGACATTGCATCCGTCATCTCCACTAACATATCATGTTTATACAATCATATGTGCTTTCTATGGAAACAAGAGCACCATTTTTCGTTGCTTCTCTTGAAATTTTATGTGCTATGGACGATAATCCATCTAGCTGTGGTGAGAAGATGTCGTCAGGTTGGTGTGTAGATACACTAATTATGAATAGATCGAAATCCTCACTGCCAAAATCAAGTGCTGGTTTTAGTCCAGCTGTCTTTTCTGCATATTCCATCGCCTTAACACTAATATCATATCCTTATGTGTCAAATCCTCTATCTAATACATATTTAGCGACAGGCAATCCCAGCTGTCCTAATCCAATAATTAGTACTTTGGTACGAGGAGTAGAGCTTGCTGCGAGTCCACCTCCTACACCATTCTGAGTGTAACAACCACTAACTTTTCGACAAATAGCTGTTGCTGTATTAGTATTTTCCATTAACAGATTGTGTCTATTCTGCTAACTTCTTAGTAAAGACCAACATGAATCCCACTTGTGGAACCCATAAGTTGTATTTGTCTGTAGTTTTATAATTATAATATATTCATAACTTATCCTAGATTAATCCCAGGATGCTAATAGGTTAGCTCAGGAAATAATATCAGGTATCGGTTGAAAACAACAATGTATTCATCAAATATAATCTGGCGTTGCATACAGGAACCAATTCAATGCAAAATGATACGGTGAAAGGAATGAAAGCAGTGTAGGCTTTATGGGGAGTACCCCACACTAATAATCATATAAAGATAGTACCACCAATCACTTTCTTATGAGTTATATACCCTAAATCCAAAAACCATGATATAAACAATCTTTCTTCTTTCCTGTCATATTTCTGCAATTCAAAAATGATAATCATACCTATTCCCCATAGAACCTTCACTGCTTTCACACCTTCATTCGAGTCTTACACGCGTTGATGCTCACGAAAGACTTGTAATTCTCAACTTATTTCATTTTCTAGGGAATCAGATTGTGCCAACTACTGGTGGCATAAAAAATTTTGATATCCTCGTCATTCATATTACCATTATTATTGGTAACGAGATTATCTAACCTCTTTAATTCCTGATTCAAGTACGCCATTTCTTCCCTTTTCTCATTCAAAGATGCATGTTAACGATTAATCTCAGGAGACCTAGTAGGCAGAAATACGAAGGATAGCCTATGCAAATTCTATTAGGTACAGTTACAGGGTACAGATGGTGCAAGAC
>DAOM01000275.1 GCA_002501855.1 Candidatus Nitrosopolaris nunavutensis | reverse complement strand
TGTATTAGTATTTTCCATTAACAGATCTTCCTAATAACCGACGAAAAGATGCAAGCTCTAAAGCATTACTTTGGAATTAGATCTATGGTAAGTACACACTTTGGCCTTGACCTTGCTTGCGCAGACTAGGACAGTTTCAAGTATATGCATTAAGAGGAGAAGAAATCAAAATGCGCTAGAGGTTCTCTACTGTGTATAGTGTACTCACATATATTTTACAGTCCTGATCTTGTTGTTGTGAAGTTACCTATAGGTTGAACATGACGATGTTGCGTTTACTCCTTCCATATTAAGAGCTATAGCTGACGTATCATTTCCTATTCCAGACTGACTTATTTTGAGCAAATGCAGTTACCTCTTGACCTAGTCCTGAAAGCATTATACTATCATTTCTTAATGCCTTATCCACCCTGACGATGCTGCTGTATTACCACTAGCTAAATTCTGACGGGCAGCTTTAACATTTTTTACTACATCATGGATTCCAAAAAGCGTTCCTAGCTTACTTAAAAAGCGTACTCCTCCCTTTAAAATTTGGCTCACTACGTTTTATCTACGTTTTACAATCTTATCTTTGATTTGTTTTGCAGTTGTTATTATTTGTCCTCGAGCTATTGTTGGTTGAGCATTTGCTGCTGTTGTCACAGAAGGAGCAATGGTACATTAGTAAAAGGCGGCTTTCAAAATAAATAAAAAAAGGGAATATTAGGGCATTTCGTTCCTAAAGATGCGGCGGGCCTAATATAGAGGAGTCGGGTTTAAAGTGTTGACCGCTTCAGTAATGCATCTGCCTAGAAAATTCTGTTGTATTTGGGTAAACCCTGGTTTGGCGGCTGCCATCTTAAGAATAACCTCGTTCACAAACAAATGAAATCTGTCATACTGAGTCATATTTCCATTATTCAGCATACTCCATATCCCGGCTGTATCGGTTATTGGTTTTGCTGGATCTTCTGGAAAACCATTATGAACGATATTTTGATTCATAAGTTTTATCGTGTTGTCGGTAGTTAATAAGGAGACGAAGTTCTGTCTACTTTCATTCCAATTTTGTTTATCGCCAACTGTATTCCCCACCCACGTTTCGCCAACTGTCTTGATACAACCCGCAATCGGGTCAATCCCGGGGCCTTGCGCTACCGCAACTGAGTCCGAAAGCACGGTCACTGCTGTGAGTCCGGCTACGGCAAAGGTTGATACTATAAGCAAAGCCACGACTGCAACTCTTTGGGAAATATTTGTCTTCAACATGCCAATCTCACCTATTTAACCCACTCAACGGTTCCCATCATACCATAGTCCTCGTGGAATAGCAGATGGCAGTGATAGACGGTTTTTCCTACAAAATCGTAAACTGGTATCCTAATAACCACATTACCATGAGTTGGAATCATAACTGTATCTTGTCTTCCGTCCGCGTTATATGGTTTTCCATTAACTGACATTACCTGAACATCATTCGTATGAAGATGAAATGGATGGAAATTACCGGATTGTACCGGGTCGAGGTTTATTAACTTCCACTCCTCTACAGTTCCAAGCTTAACTTTTTCATCTACTCTGTTAGGATCAAACGTCTGGTTATTTATCGTGTATATCCAATCTCTGTCGTCTGATTTCCAATATTGGACTCTATGAGCAGCAACGGTCGCATTACTCAGGTCTCTCCATTTACTAATACTACTACTATTTGCAAATGGGGGTAAAGTTGTTGGAAGACTTACAGGTTTCACATTTTGGTTACCTTGTACATGTACAGTCGCAACGATTGTACCCAACGGTTCATCAGCATATGTGTCGTTAACAACTCTTAATGGAATAGATCCGTTGCCTTGCCCAGTCACTAATACATCAAACCGCTTTCCAAAAGGAAGAAAAAGAGTACCATTTTCCCGTACCTTCCAAACCGGATATCCATCTTCTGCTATAATATGGAATTTGTAGCCAGAGAGTCCGACTGTGATGTAGCTTTCAGAATTCATGTTTATAAAACGCCATAACTGAGTCTCTCCTGATTTAATGTTGACCGTTGGATTGACTTCTCCGTTAACGGTTAGTCTTTCATGACCTGTAAGTGTATTACTCATATTATGTGTAGTGGAGAATAAAGGGTCCCATGGATAATCTTTCATTTCAAAGGTGTGTGTTGTGATATTCTGTAACGGCTTTGGCAATAGCTTTTGTAACCCTTCAACAATAATCAACCCAGTCAGACCATTATTAACTTGTGAATACGTAACCCCATGTAAATGGGGATGATACCAGTCAGTACCTAGAGGATGATCTTTTGGAATATAGAAACTATAATGCTGGGTCTTGCCAGGACCAACTTCAAGAAATATATTATCAGCATTATTCGCAGGAGACACATGAAATCCATGCCAATGGAGATTAGTAGGCTCATTGAGATTATTTATCAAATTAAGTTCAATTCTATCTCCAGGATAGACATGAAAAGTTGGCCCTGGAAGAGAACCATTATAAAGCTCAGCAGTGAATGGCTTACCGACAATCGTCCCCGCTTGATAATCTGCTACGAGAGTAGTTTTCAAAACGCCATTTTTACTCCATACATCTATTGGCTTTGAAAAATTCATTCCAGGGAAAGGCGTAGATTGAGGTTGGTTTTCTAATCCAAATGCCTGCCTTTGCAAGAGGAAGGAAGTGGTACCAATATTAGATAAAAGTAGGCCTACAAAAATACCCAATGACACAAAATAACCTAGAGAAAGAGGTTTCATCCTCTGTTGTTTGGAATAGTACCTATTAACTTTTTTGTTCATAACCTAGATCCTCAACTGAATCTATAGTTAATGGCTATTGGCCTAAACACTCATTGCACGCAGCCAAGAGGAAATCATAGAAACGTTTGTTGTTGTAAATCTCATATATTCTATCTATAATTTCCATATAGCGAGCTTACCTATCAGCGATAATCCTTTATATAGTTGGCGTTCTCTGTGATATGGGATCATGTCCCGATCTCCTTTTGGCATAGTGTTAAGTTTCGGAGCGGTCCTATTCGCAATTTGGCCTAACATCTTGCCGTTACAACAACACCTCGCCATGGCACAAATTATACCCGGCGCTGCACGAGCACCTACATTTGGCTCCGTACCAGCTAATACAACAGCAGGAG
>DAOM01000155.1 GCA_002501855.1 Candidatus Nitrosopolaris nunavutensis | reverse complement strand
TCAGACTCAAACTTAAGTTTACATGCTATCACTTCGCTTCTCGTATCTAGAGCAGCTTGTCTGTGAGTGACAGAGTGACACGTCATAAGTGGACTGAAGGAATCACCAACGAAAATTGAGCAATATAAATCGAAATAGAATAGACGATTACCATTTGTGATTATAGTATTGCGTGACACACCATTTATGATTATTCCTTGAAACCTTCTCTTAAGACTCTAATAACAGAGAATAGCACGGCAATTAGTAATAATGCAACGACCATTGCCAAATCGATTGATATATCTTGCTTCGTAGATATATCAAGAACCTATTGAAACATCACGAAGAATAGACATTTTGTTCTAGTAACTAACTAATATGATAAATCAAGAATGCTACTTACTAAAGTAGAATAAGGAAGATCTGTATCTTACAGATACATGGGTGCCACATTTCCTCAAATTTCACGATTTCTTCCCAATAATATGGAAATACATTCATCAGCTGATATTGTATCAGACGCAGTAGATACTATTTCTACAATACAAGACATACTGTCAGCAATCTCAGACGATAAATCTCTGGCAATTTTTAGAGTGATAGCTGAAGAGTGCAATACTGGAGTGGAGAGTCTTATCATTTGTAGAAACCTACAACTTACTCATAAGAAGTATTATCGAAGATTAGCAGCTCTGATCCGATATAGTTTGATAATAAGGAAAGATGGGAGTAAAAAATACATACTCACTTGCCTTGGCAAAGTGGTTTATACTACTCTATTATCGATTCAATACGCGCTCGATAATATTTGGAAATTCAGGGCAATCGATGAAATGAAAATTTGTAAGGGTGTATACGGAGACATTGACAAGATTGTAAGCAGCTTAGTAGACACATTAGTTCATAAAGAGCAAATCAAGGAAATTCTTAAGAAATGAATCGGCAGGGAGAAAGCAAATGAGCGGAGAAAAAGATCTAGATGCGCTTTCCTATGTCATTAAAAAAGTCAGAAGGGCAGTATTGAGAAATTCCGTTGATGGCGAATTAGGAAAGATGCAAGCTGAGTGTTATGGACTTCTAGCCGATTTACAGGATGAAGTTGCGAGGTTGTATCAGTAATTATAGCACGATTGCAGTTGTAACGTTACTGACTTCTTCATGTTAGCGAAAACATCTCCGAGTATCATGGTACGTAGTCAGGTCTCGTTTGGTTATAGCATCAACATCAAAGGATTTTAAGGCAAGTACTAGGTTTTTTGAAGGCACTATGTTCAGTTGATGTAACCTATTACATAGTATTAAAAACTAACAGTTGGTATATGGAATTACAAAAATGAGTTATAAAGTGAGAGTTTTAAGCGAATCTATAAAATTTTATCTTCCTCGAACAGAAGGATATTTAGAAATAATACGTCGTATAGCTCAGCAATATGCTGCCATGTCTCTCATAGAATTTGATGGCTATTTTGAAGGTAAATTTGAACCCACTAAATATATGCGGGTAGAAGTGCATGTTAATGATGTTAAAGAAGACAGTTTAATAGAGTTTGCAAATAAGATTCGCATTATGCTTAAACAAAGAAGTCTTGCTTTTGAGGTCAATAATCGTCTAATACTTGTAGAAGAGGCTTAGACCATACTGCAAGTTTGTGCTTCTTAGCTACAAGTTTATTGCAAGGAGGAGAGATTGTAAACAGATGGTAAGTGTGGACGAAGGCGAAGATCTAGAGGAAAAGAAATTGCTAGGCTCTGGTGGTTATGTTTTTGCCAAACTAACAGAGCAAGAAGAACTCAGTGCCAATCTTGGAGTGCCTCAAATATTTCTAGCTAATGTAGGAAGATTAAATGAAAGCAGATTTTCAAAGTATTATTGCAATAAATGTGGAAAGGAATATCCTGGCTCCGCAGTAATCAATTACGAAAATCCAAACGAAGAACTAGGGGAAGGTGTCATTCTTGTCGAAAAAGGGGAATACAAGTGCAGAATATGCACCAACGTAATAGCGCATTACCGTAAGTTCAATAAAAGGAAATAATGGCTTAGATTTGTAGAAGTTAGCATCTAATACTAACTTGTATTCATGACTAATCTTCTCATGATATAATGACAAAGACTTATACAACTACACCATCAATCACTACGACCCCTTCTTATGGCAATTATAACAATGATGATATTTTATTTGAGAGAAAGATAGAAAATATAACAGAAGGACTGACTCTAGAGTATTTCAAGTATCTTTATAATAAGGTATCAAAAGGTAACGCATTGGCGATAGTAAATTATATTACATCCATGAAAACGGAGATTAATTTATCGGATCATTACAAAAGAGACATTATCAAACTATTTAGCATATTTTCAATATTTTTTAACAATCAAAGATCATTCAAGGACTTTACTAGAGAAGACATATTATCATTTCTGGATAAGTTCCGTAAAGCCGAAAGTCTTGACCCATTGCATAAATGGATAGGTACATATAACAAGTATCGGATGCACTTATCGCGGTTCTTCAAGTGGTTGTATTATCCTGATATCGAACCAGATACACCACTGCTGTGAATGACCAGCGCAGGCATCACCGATGTCGTATATCCCGACCGCGCCATCAGCTTTACCGGCTACAACTCCATCGTGGTATCCGACATCGTAACAGGAGGGCCATCCTGATTGATCGCAGTGTTGTGGATCTGCCAACATAATATGAACCGACCATGCACCGATCATCGCTAAAGTTGCTAATGAAACTAGCACGATTAGAATAGCATTCGACTTGATGGCCCACATTTAATATCGTCTGTATCTACATTAGATTTATGCAGTAGAATCTTGTATTCAATTTGAAACATGAGTGTCTATCTAAATTCCAAATTATCCTCAAGTACATTTCCAGGTCCAGGGACCATTCAGGATAACTAGATTGGAGGCACGCTGACAAATCATCCTGACTACAAAGCAAAGTCTCTAAGTCTTTTCTGTCTTACTACACAGATTGTTGGTCCTTGATGCATGACAAGTATACATAGGATATCTGAAACATGAATACTTGAATCACCAAGCCTCCGCCTTTCCTCATGCCTTTGACAATGCTTTTCATGTTTGATTGACGGTATAACCGGATTTCAACACTGTCGATTGACCAGTTCTACGGAATTTATGATCGCTGTTTTTCTTGTTCCTGTACCTGTATCGTCCATTCATTTCTGCTCTTTTGTTGTTGTATTATCTTACTCGTCCCAACTAAAATATCTTGAGGATATTTCATCTGTGATATATGAAAAGTATTTTCTATGGGTCTTAGTTTTCTGACTCACCGTTTATTATTGGTTACTTGAGGTACACCATCATGTTCATAGGTCAGCAGTGGTGGAAGTTGTGCCAGTATCCACAAATCCGAACAACATGGAAGTAATCAA
>DAOM01000122.1 GCA_002501855.1 Candidatus Nitrosopolaris nunavutensis | reverse complement strand
GTCGGCAGCGTCAGATGTGTATAAGAGTCAGCAGTAGTATAGAAGTTGGCATTAGTTTCATTAGCTACCGCCTTTGCAAGCAGAGTCTTGCCGGTTCCAGGAGGGCCATGAAGAAGAACTCCTTTAGGCGCTTCTACCCCCAATCTTTTAAATAGTTCTGGATGTCTGAGAGGAAGCTCGATCATTTCTCTAACTCGCGCAACTTCGTTTCTGACGCCACCGATATCTTCGTATGTAATTGAAGGAACTCCACCTTCTTTTGATATTTGAGCTGCCTTGGCACTTTCTTCAGAAACTGTAATTTTTGTGGAATCATTAATTATAACGGGCCCGGATGGATTGGTCGCTATTACTACAAGATCTATTCTCTGACCCATTACATTGATAGGTATCGTATCACCTTTGGACATTAATGCTCCGTTTAGGTAATCGACAAGATACTCTTCTGCTCCGACTATTCTAAGAGGTTCGGTGGGAGCGAGGGTTATACTCTTGGCATCTTTTGATTCCACTTTTCTAACTTCTATTGTATCATTAATGCCCACATCAAGTCTGTTTCTGGTAAATCCATCAATGCGTATCAATCCTTTGCCTCTGTCGCTTTCCCTTGCCGGCCAGCTTAGAACAGTACTCTTCTTTCGAAGCGATGACAATTCTAAAGCATCACCTGTAGACACGTTCAGACGTTCCGCTATATCTGGATCTATGCGTGCAATTTTTCTTCCTACGTCACGTTGTTCCGCTACTTCTGCTACTTTTAGATTTGCTACTTTGGCTGTTTCTTTGCGAGTAGTGTTTTTGTCATTAGTATCACTATCTGAAGACATGTCTTTGTATTACTAGCACTCAATACCGTAGTACTTAAGGGTGACTAATATGTTCGAAGGTTTGTAAGATTATTTACCTTGCCCTTTTGCGGGGGATTTTTAAACTTACTATCCAACTCTAATGATCACCACGGTGTTTCATCGTCCGCGTTAACAGGTGGGAGCAACATAGGCGTACTTGCAAAACCAACCTGAAGAAAAGATTGTAACTCGACCAAGTAGCCTGTCGTCTTTTATATATTCTCATCTCCCACCATAATATTTAAGATCATTTGCTCTCCAAGGATATTGTTACGAAGAAGAATGCCGCTACTATCAAAATCATAACTAGGTAATAACGATGCTCCAATTTTTCTAACGTGATACGGCAGAAGCAAATTCAACTCCTCAACGCAAATGTTAATTTTAAACGTTCGTGTTAAGGAGATCTATTCTACTCCGCGGAGCTACCTCGCTGATGGAACCTGCCGACCAATTCTATGGGGACCGAAGTGCCGGCGTGAAGGATCCCGTTGGCAATTATTGGTGGATCGCCACCCATAAAGAAGACCTATCTTCTGAGGAACTGAGGAAGCGTGCGGAAGAGTATATGAAGACACATCAAAAGGGCTAATGAAGAAGAATGCTATAACTATTTATCATTTCAGTTCTGGTAACTTATCGCGGTTTGGCATAGAATTATAGTCGTAGTAAGAATAGGTATCCCACGACTCTACTCCTAATTACAGCTATAATATTTTATTCATCATGAATGGAAACTGACGCAAAGTAAACATTTAGGAGTTTGCAAATTACATCGACTCACATCTCAGCTGTTAATTAAATACGTTCATTCATAAACAAATTAGTCGTTGAATTAGAGACTCCACTCTCTCTTTGGTGCAGTTGGTTCTTTGCAGCGTTGTGTATGATTTTAGCTACATATGCGTCAATTCCTAAGATGGACGCTAGATCCGATGGAGAAAGTCTTATCAATCGTTCACTTGTAAAACCGTAGTCAATCAAGAGCCCCTTTAGGCCATCAGCTATGGACATATCCTTGATATCGTCGAGTCTAGGGTTATAGGTTAAACTCATGATATTACTGATTCAGCAATGCTACGTAAAGTGAGTTGCGTATATACTTACATTAGATTAGCTTCATGCCATATAGACACTATAACCCATCTATTTTTCCATAATCATCTTCAGATTCGTTGTATGGTATGCTCACGTAACAACAGAAAGATATATTGTTAGTCTAAAGTCTAGGCAGAGTTATAGAACTAAAACGAGAATAATCGGAATAGTTGCAAAACACGTCATTTGATTTGCGGCCAGATAGTACGATACATAGTCATTGCATCATAGAAACAATAGATCGAATAATACTATGAACAGCGTTCAATATGAAAGAGTGTATTTTGTAATAAGAGTGGCTATCACTAATATGTATGACACTGAAACCATTCAACAACAAACCAACAATCGAAGGACATATGGCGGCAATTTAAAGGTGGTCAGTCAGTCAGATGGTAGTCAGAAGGAAGTAGGAGAGGTTTTGAGAATGGCGCTCATTTGTCCTTCTCCCAAGTGAAACGATACCTGTTGCCCGTTGGACACATCTGCTGACAACAGAACAAGAAAAAGAATCAATTTATAAATTAACGCAGAAGGCTATATGTTTCTTATTTCTGTACGAACAACTAAGCGAAATGATACAATACCCTAGGAAATGGCTCACAGATTGATGAAATCAAGATAAATCTGCTCATTAGATAAAAAAAACTAATGGCTATTGGGGCTAACCTTCAAGTTACACCTGTTTCTATATAGAGATCAGGTATTGTTGTTATTTCATGTGTGAAATTCTAACAATTATCGCACTAATCACGAAACGATGCCTCCAACACAATTCAGTTTCACTACAAATTCTATTAAATGCATACCTTGACTATGTGAGAGAAGAGAATTCACACTTCAGCTGTGAACTTTGCCTTTGGACATTTGAAACAGGAGCTGAGTAGGATAACCACAATTATTTAGAGCACATGATCATAAAACACTGTCGAAAAAGCTCTTCCGTGTTGTATCCTTATCAATGATCAAGCAAAGTAGAGAGATGTCCGATACGGACTACACGATGGTATTCCTTACTTTCATTCTTGTGATTGCGAATGTAGTGCTTGCATTTTCTACCCTGATCAGTGTCACGGTGCACTACTCCTCTTTTTTAGAGATCGCAAAAGGGAACATTACGATGATCTGAACGATAACGTGTTCGCTAAAAGTAGAGTATGTTGAAAGTGAAAGTGACGTTCTTCCAAAAATAGTCGGCTCGATACCAAAGGATTCGATGTTTTATGATGATGCGAAAAGACATATGTCAAGGAAAATGAAAAAGAATTTAGATAATTTCGAAAACAACGTGAAAAGATGTAACGAATTCATTGATCAAATCAATCCAAAAATCAGAGAGGGAATTAAAGCTATAGTATTCGAACCGATACATGGACATATATCGGACGAAGATGTTTCCTCAATCAACGGTATAGTAAAAACGGGATATTACCAAGCCATCAGAAGCGTTGACGACATAGCTGATGCGATACGGAAATGGGATCTAGCCTCCAAGATAAATTCCCGTGGTCTTACGGGCAAGGAGGCGGATAGAGCCAGAATCATTCTAGGAACACTACAACAAGACCAACCAATTTTAAATCATCTTAGAGGATTACAAAAAAAGATATCGGATTTAACAGCAGAGGCAAATATTATCAATAGCCAAGCAACTGAAATATATTCATTGATAACAAATCACCGCTATAGAGCAAAACATATGTGCTGTCCATTTCTTATCAAGGAGCTATGGCAGAGTCTTTTTTAATTATATGGTTTCAAAAACGATAACAGTAGTAGCGTAGTGAGTCAAATGATATTCGGACATTTTTGACATTTTCATTTCTTTGCATATATATCTAAATTAAGGGACGTGTTATATTTTATATTTCTTAGATGCATTCTCGATTACGGTCTTCCACTTATTTTCGCCTTCAATCACAATACCTCCTCAGCAGGTGTTTTTCCTTTCAATGCCTCATGCGGTCTGAAATAATTATGATAAATTTGGTAGCCTGACAGAATCTTTGTGTCATTATTCTTTAATCCTCTCATGGTCTTTTCTCTATCTCGTACTTCACCGTTCATGCGCTCCATTTTGTTATTGTTGT
>DAOM01000061.1 GCA_002501855.1 Candidatus Nitrosopolaris nunavutensis | reverse complement strand
TGTTAAATATTCTAGATTGTTATAAATATACTCATATCGTTTATATCCTTGACGATTCAAGTCGCCTGGATTGGTTAGAAAGGAATGATATAGTCTTGCATATCGTATGATCGGAGTGATTACATTCTTACCCGGTTGTTGCTTCTCGGGATCGGACGCTTTTGGATATGGCTCCTCTACTTCTTGCTGAAACTGTTCTAGTCTTTCATTATAGAGCTCTTCATCGTTAATTTCGTCTTCAATTCCTTTTTCTTGAATCTCTTTTCTCACGAAATAGGCTAATGTGTCAGCATCAATGCCTAAGCGTCTTACTCTGTCAGTATATTTAGGACTCGCTAGCTTTTGCAATTCATAGTGTTTACCCATGTAATCTTCATCTGCCTTTAACTGTTCTGGAGGCGCTGTGTCCATCTCGGCAATAGTATGAGGTAAATTTAAAACCAAATCTTTAGTAGAAATTTTTTTCTTATACGCATCGTTTTCACTCTCTATGTCCTCGGAGATGACCTTTTCAGCAATATGAATTCCAGCGCAATCAAAATCTGTTAAAATTGCAACTCTACCGTCCTGTTCATTAATTTCTCTTATCAAATCTTTAGGATATTCTGCAAAATGACCTTGAGTATTAACAAAAGCGATGCCGTAGTCGTCACCAATGTATTTTACGATTTCAAGTGCTCCTCTCTTTTCTATGAAAACCACATCTGTGCCTTTACCCGCTAAGGATGGTATATCATCAATGTCCACATTGTGCCAGGTCCCATCGAAGTAAAGTGTTGCTCTAGGTGATGCGAAGATGGCTAGTTGTTCGCGGGTTGGATTACCTTCTAAGTCACTTTCACAGATTTCGCTTATCTTCTGTGTCATGTCATCCCTTGTGTTTTCTTTTATAACCGTAATGTGGTATCTTTCCTCTATTGGCAAAAGATACTCTTCTCTTAAATGATACCAAACTGTCGATTGCGTCCAGGGATCATAATCATTACTATTATGATCCAATATTCCAGGATTGCGTCTGACATCATCCCAACGCTTTTCTAATAATTGCCTTAAGCAACCTGTTCTATCAGGTTTGTATTTACCTGGGCTATACCTAGATTTTGCTGGTATTTTTCTAACTAATTCTTCAATCGTCTCAGCAATGTCATGTGAGAACGGTGTAAGTGTCAAGGCTGATTTTCCATAACTTATATACTCGATCCTTGGAGCAGCTAAATGAGCAATAATAACGCATGGCACTTTTTGTTTAGCTATCGGTATGCTTGCCTCATTTGAGATATTTTCACCTACTGCTGATTTTCTTATTATTTCAATAATATCGGATGCCTCTAGTTCTTCTTCTGTTTTTCCATGTGCCCATTCATACGTATTAGTATACTGGCCTTCAAAATATCTCTTGTTGGTTATCGATGTAGAATAATTGACACCGCTAATTACTATCGATTCGTCACTGCCTGATTTTATAGGAATTGCTAGCACTTCAAAAATAAAAGGAAATTGGATATTATCGTCTTTATAAATTGCATCCTTTGTCTTGGAGTATACCGCTTTATCACTATCAATTTCAATATATCCTGGTTTAATTTGTTCATACCTGGCAAGTAGTGCTGATTTCCTTATTCGCTTGGTATCATTTGGAACAGAAAGCTTTGACACAGGGAGCATGCTCTTCCTTAAAGCACTGTGAAGTTTTTTAGCCCTCGAAAATGTTAATTGTTCAAGCATTACTGAGTTCCAATCATCAAACCTACCATCGTGCTGGTGGATTTCTCTAAATCCACTCCTGTTAATGGCATTATACACAGATATATTTTTATCAAATATATCATTGAGAAAATCGTTCAGGTCCGTCTCACTGTAACAATAAACGCTATTAGAGTTACGATCGTATCTGTAACCGCAAGTTGTGCAAGCTGCAGGCGACTCGATTATATGGTTAAGTGCAGGTAAGTCTATTTGTAACGCCTGATCGAAATAAAATTTGTATGATATATGCGTGTTGAACAAAGTATATTCTTTGCAGTAATTCTTAAATCGCTTGTAATTATTTTCATCTAATGCTGGTAATGTAAGTATAACTTCTGTATCCGTGCTATCACAGTATTCACTATTTGTAAATTTTACCTTTATTTCTCCATGCTTCCTATCAACCTGAAAATATGCCTTGTCTATTTTGTTATTATGCTGAATAATCAACGGTTCCTTCCATTGTTTATCTATAGAACCCTCAGCGTTAATCAGGGCGTAAGGTATCGTTCCCATCTTCTTTATCGCATCACCCTGTACTCCCCTCGTTACTCGATACCGGCTGCTCTTGCTGCTATAGGCTCGCTTATAATTAAATGCCTCAACCAAATTGGGAAACACAGGTATATTCTTTGAATTCGAATTTCTTACTGCTATGCGAAACCAATCCTTTGAGTGTGTTATAGAGACAATAATAGTGGCATCTGCATAATATTTTTCTGAAAAGTCAGCAGCGTTATCAAGTAATTCTTTGAGGCTGAATGGATGGCAATCTTTGGCCTCAATACCGGTATTTTTTGTAATGTCCTTTAGCCTTACGTAATCCCAAAAATTTGGGTCTGAAGAGGTAAAAACCTCGTTGGGTATATCATTTTCTATGTCCTTAGCACCATTTTTCTTTGCTGTCATGATCTTAATACCCTTGAGCAGGACATCGCGACACTTGCCCTATCAAGTCCTTGGTAATGTTGAGTTGTGTTAGCTATAATGTTGAGCGATACGAGTACATAGAACATGCCTCTTAGAGGTGAAGCAATTTCTTGTTGATAGAATGCAAATAATCTCTGCATTACCTTTGGTATGGCATCATCTTTCCATCTTATCCGCCCTTGTTGATGGGTCTTTTTAGCTAGCATTTCGGTACTCTCCAGGGATGGATGAAAAAAATGAGAAAAGTATTCGGCATGATAGAATTTCAATCAATATAATTTGCTCCTTTTTCCTGATGTCATAGAAGGTAGGATGCGATCCAAGAAACTTGGCAAATGATATGACCGCTTTTGAGTTGTTGTTTTGATGATGTTCCGAAGACCCGTTCTCCTTCATATATATGGAAAATTCCTGTATTATAGTAGAATTGGTAGGACTGGGCACTGAGGAAATTTTGTTAATTGTAATAGTAAGTTTTGTTGGCATTTACTTTAAACCTCATTTTCCGGTTCTATTATATCGTATATTACCGAACTCAAGTATATGAACCCATGTACAT
>DAOM01000038.1 GCA_002501855.1 Candidatus Nitrosopolaris nunavutensis | reverse complement strand
TAGTATCTAGCAACAGTACTAACTACCGCAGGATTATTCCATCCTTCACTATAGGGGTATGCAAATATTGTTGGGTTAATTCCATGTTCAAGAAAGCATTGCTTTGCACCACCAATTTCAGAGTTCAATTCAATCTGAGATAAGGTATTTAGATGTGGATGCGTCATAGTATGTGACTCTATATTCATACCATCCTGTTGTAATGCTACGATATCTTGCCAAGATTTCCTATCACTTGATTTTCCTATCCACCCACAAACCTCAAAGAAGGTTGCCTTAAATCCATATTTGTCTAGTATTGGCTTGGCATACAAGAACTGATTCTTAAATGAGTCATCAAAGTTTATGATTACTATCTTATTGTTGCTACCATTACTGCTGATGCCATTAGTAGTAGAGGAGATACCAGCAGCTAATAATGATAAAGTTGTAATAGAACTAAGATGGGAACATTTAGAAGACCTAACAGTGCCCCGATGTTCAGTTCCTTTTACTCCTGTTGTTTTAGGTTTGTCTTTGGTAAGGCTTACTACTTGACTTATTGGAAATTGTTGTTGTTGATGGCTGGGCACAACAAATGCAAACTGACTATAAGCTGCAATTGGCGTTGAAAATATGAGACTTACCAATACAATAATAATAGGAATATTGGATATAATTTTAGCAGATCAGAAGGTAATAACTGCATGAAGATATCCTAATGTGGTGATATAATATATAAAAGATGATTATCTATGTTAATGAAGAACTAATTCACTGAAATAAAATCTAATGCAAAGAACATCTTCCAACTACATGGCTATATGGCACCTGATACGAGTTCACTTTGTTTCTTAGAGCCGCATAATCAGTGAAGATTTAATATACTTTAACGGACTATTATTTTTATAGTGTCCCATAAGGCACACAGTAATTCTTCCCCCGATGATTGGGCTTCACGTGAGAAGCATAAATTGTTAAGAGAAATAGCTATACTATCATCAATTTTTGTTGGTTTGATAATCTTGGCTATTAGACCATTTGGATTTAGAACATTTCTAAATGGACTAGGGCATGACAATATATTCTCTTTATTGCTTGTAGCTTCCGCTGTTGTAGTTGTATTGGTTATAGTGCAAAGAATAGGCTTGATATCTCCAGATGAAGAAAAAAGGGAAGATCATACCTAGTATAAAAAATGTATTCTTAGATACACAGTCTGCCCGAACTTGTAATGGTTTCGTCAATCTCAATAGCTTTTTATGACAAGACAATTCACTAGATAGATCTGTTGAGAAAAGAAACGGCTATAGCAGAAGACAATGCAATGATAAGAGTAGTAACAGGATTAGTGCCACAAAGTTAAAGATGATGTCTAGGATGAACCTTTTACTTTATTAGCAGCATTGGGAGTTAAAGTTGCACCTCCAGATGAAGTTGTAGAAGTAGGCGATGGAACATTTTTTATATAAAACAAGTTATTGGTCGTATCATATCCAAGCTGATTAATTGTCAGTACCTTAAACCCATAATTGGTACAAAAACCAATAGCCAGCGTTGAAGTAATCTAACGTTAAACATTCTCTTTATGCAATATACATAGCAATTATAGAATAAAAACAGACACACACTTTTATCCAAATTATCGCCAGAATCTGTATTCATTGCCCCAAATAGTACACAGCGAGCACAACTCTTGCAGAGCGCGTCTTGGAGCTCACACTTCATAAGTGCATCTCTTCATCTCGCATTTCGCGAACAACCTTAGAGTAATATCCTTTAGTAAAGGAAGCAAAAAAAACGAGACTCTGGCGACTTTTGCTTACAAGCAAGGAAAACTACTCTAGCCGTTTGAGAAGAATCGTTAATAGATCTGGGAATTACCACTGTGTTAATTTCTCTTGTTTCTTCAGTTCTGAAAATACGCACGCAACTCGTTAATTTTTTTGGATCATTTTCCCTACGTTTCGTATGGTTTGAGCCTTCCGGAGCTGTGTGGTCTACCCGTAGTCCTCTTTACCTTGACTTCACAGGACATTCGTCGAACATACTATATACTTTTTATAATATTCATTTGTTGGATCTGATCAGACGGTATGGCAAGTAATAGTAGTGATGGACATCCTACTCGCGACCAAACCGTCACGGACGCAAAAATACAGTTGTTGACAAATCAAACCGAGAAGGATTACGCTTTACGCTTGAAAGGTAAATCTGAATTACTTGCAGCGACTAATCCATATGCCGAGTATACAAAAGTTATTGCAGAGTCGGACTATTTCGAAGATTTTGAGTATAGGAACTGGAATTATACCCTGAAGCACTGGATCGCCTATAAAAACAGCGATAGAAGAACTACTAACAACAAAAAATAAAAGTGATAACTCTAAACCCACGCAGCCTCTCTTCTGCCAAAGATCACAATTAGCCTTCCGAGTGAGATGAAAGTATTGCCATACCGATACATCTTTCTTTCCAAACTTGAAGCGCAGGTATATTCAACTGTGGGAATGCCGCAATATGACAGATGCTTTTCTGCTAGAGTGAAAGTTGAAGGTCACATGTTTGCTCTAGATATTTGGCTTGATACTATAAAGTTCCTCTGAGAAAGGCCTATTGCCTTTTGAAAGGGCGCACGATCGAATAGATCCTAGTTTTCGATGTTTGAAGTCGCCACTACTATTGGCTTTCAGTTGCTTCCACACACTCGAACAGGCTAAGCGTAAGGTGTAACTGACCGTTGACACTACGATATTCTAATCCTTATCTCGTCGTAGTAAACCTATAGTCGAATCTATTGATTTTCCTTTAGAGG
>DAOM01000287.1 GCA_002501855.1 Candidatus Nitrosopolaris nunavutensis | reverse complement strand
TCTCTTAACTTGTAGTAATATTCAGAGGGGTTTTTGTTATATTCTCTCTGATGCCTTTTGAGAAGTTCGATTAATTCTCTTACATTGTTCTTCACAACCTTATAGGCCGTAATTAATTCCGCATTTATATCGGAAAGATAAGCACCAAACCTCATATTTCTATCAGATATCAAATGAAAGAACATCGCACCACCTCCAAGAAATGGCTCAAAATATCTATTGAATTTAGACGGAATCATTGAGTCTAACTCTGCTAATAACTGGCTCTTACCGCCAGCCCATTTCACAAATGGATAACAATCACGTAAGTCAATTAAGTGGGAGTAACCATGAAGATTTACTCCCTTCTGTAATTTTATGTTCTCGCCACCGTACACTATGTTATCCATCCTTGCGGAATAACATAACCTTTGCTTTTATACACTAACTAATCCTAATCCTTGTTCGACCAGTACCCATCTAAAACTAGATCGCCTTTCTTGCCTCTATTAGGATAGAGGAGAGATAAATCTAAACATCTAAAACTATACCTAGTAGATTAAGTTAAAAGGAATGGTACTACTCGAAATGATAATGTTTCGTGCATAATCTGAGGCTGTCAAATAAATCAAGTTGTGCTGAGGCCGTTTTCTCTACTTTCCCTTCAGCAGAAGTCCTTGCTATTCGCAGATCCAAAATCAAATCATCAAACTGAGGTGGTACTGCAACCATATTATTTGAAAAGAGCATTTGCAGATCTGAAAGCATTTTTCTATGTTCAATACCAAACGACACAGGCACTATCATATCACTTTCATAAATCTCGATCGTGTGACTACCGACTGATAAAGGCTTCAACAATACCCAGTAACCGTCAGATACTGCTTGTGTGGTTCCTGGTTTGCTGCCAGCGATATTATTGTCTGGAATTGTTAGGTTGAATAAAGGTGACTGCACACGATAGTTTTGCAAACCTTGTATTTTGACTCCATCGATAGTAGCATCCAAACCTGTTACTCCCTCATTTTCCGATTTAGCACAAGAAAGCAACTGTGACTCAGTTTTTAGGTTTGGGTTAGTTAGAAAAGAACAATCTGCGTTAAGCAATGGTAATAAGATTGCTTTTCCAGCAGCTACACGTACGCACAGCAGCTCCTCCAAAAGTTCCAGATAAGAACCATATATCCTCTATATTTCATCTGGGTACAATCATGTTAATGTTAATCCAAGAGTGAATTCTGAAACGGTGTATCACGGTTACGATCTCCTGTGATCCTAGTGAAATACGTTGGTCTATTACTCCATACTTAACACCAGTATCTCATTTAATACCCAATTCAACGTTTCAATTATTGGCCATAAACGATCAGTCTCCGCTCTCTCCATCGTCTTATTCATTTTAATTTTTGTTTGCTTCAATGCTAATATTCTGAACCCGGACGTGGCAGCAAATGGCACTGAAGATAACCCTTATTAGACAATCCAAGAAAAGATGATAGAATGCAACACATTAACAATAGAGGAACATGCCAATGAAGTACATGATCAGCTGGTTCGAACGCCCGCAAGGCTCGCCTGCGGAGTACGAGAATGCCCAGAAGCGGATACTTGAGGTATTCAGCAAATGGAAAGCGCCCGCAAATTTCAAGATCGAGTCGTTCGTAGTGCGAGTAGGCGAATGGGGTGGCCATATGCTAGTTGACTGCGACGATCCGTTGGCCGTTCACAAGGTATGCTCGACCTTCCCCGCCTTTGAATTCCAGGCTCGACCCGTGATTGCCGTCGACGACGCTGTCAGAGTAGAACTCGAAGCTATAGCCTGGCGCGACGGACTGAAGGGATGAGTAGGCTAGAGGGCACCAATCACAGAATTAGCCTTCGGAAGACAGCTCTGCAGCAAATATGCAATACACAACTACTATAACACACTCGCCAGATTAAAGGTCAAATTTGGATAGTGCCCCTCCCTCACCTCGAGACACTCCAGACTTTATTTACACGAATTCTACATGCAATACTAGATCGTGCACGAGTACCTCACTTCATATGGTATCAATTCGCAATACAGGGAGTGTATAGACTGTAACAATAGAACTTCGCATATTTGTATTAGATGTAGTTATTGTTACTCGTGTCATTTCAAGGTCGAGAGGGTTGAAAAAGAACAATGGCTGAAACAAGTGGATAACTATCCGGTAGTCTTTACTACTTATACTATCAGTAGCAAAAGAAGCTGAGTACGCAAATGGGTAGAACAATTCCATCATTTCGGATAGCAAGTGTAAAGGAAGAAAAAGAATGGAAACCGCTCAGGGATTCGTTGGATGAATCAGATAGAAAGAAATTTGATCAAATGTTTTCGATTGCCCACTTGTATAACTCGGCATGCTCTTATGGTGCAAAACCCGTCCGCGTACAACCAATTTTTATGTCTATTATATTTCGTCACTATAAGCAACTGAGTGAAGATAATAGGTTTTGATCTCTTTCGCATTTCAGGTAACAAAATTGTTTAGATGTGGCAGCAATTTAGCATCGGCAATTGGTCGTAATAAAATAGTTAAACAGTTTAACGTTATTGTATCGGATACCGGTACTTCGGTATTAGCCCTTTCAATCCTGTTATAGCAGCACGACTCAAACCCGCGATATTATGCAATTCTACGGCCAATCTTAATGTCTATCATATGTCATCATTATAAAAAACTCGTGGGGCTATCTAAACAGATGAAATAATGTGAAATATATTTTCGATTTAATTTATTTTAGTGTTGACAAAAATGGACATAATGTAAGGAGCAAAAAATAGATTCCTCCTTTGGCAAATATAAGAGCCCTACAATCACAATAACGGTTTACGAGGCTTACTTAACTACATGAAGCCTATATGTAATATCTGCAAAATGAGGATTAGTACCTGGTGAAGTGAGGGCACCTGTTGGAGTTACGCGAATATTGTAAAAGATTGTATGGTCTCCTGGAGGTAGTGGCTTCAAAAAGGCCCACCATCCGTCACTTACCGCCTGCCATGTTCCTGCCACTTGATTTGGCTTATGGGTGTCAGGCGGTATTGTAAGAGTAAACACCTTCGATGTAGATTGCGTGACATTTGTAAGAGAATTTATCTTATAATCCAGTGAACCGGATCCTGGGATCACAGACTGTCTTACGTCTAGTTTTGCAACAGGAATGCCATCAACCTTTATCTCTGATCCTATATTTCCCAGATTCTGTCGTCTTGCACAGTCCGTTAAATTTCCGACTTTGTTGCTTCCAGTATCACACCATCCAATCCACAAGGGTATAATTATACCCTGATTAGATGAAATCTGACATGTATTCTAAATGAATATAATCTCGTTTTGTTGAAGATTCAAACGTATCTTAGTCATCTTTCAGCGTTGGTATTTCTTTCGTACCTAGTTTTTTTGTTTAACCGCTGGTTAACTTCAAAAAGAAATTATACAATCATACTATATACCATATCCTTATCGCTGGTCTCTCTCAACCTTGTGGTGTCGCTCATCTATCTTGAATCCTATCTCGACAGTGCGCCGTTACCCATTGTAAAACCGTATCCAATAGTTTCATATGTAACAAATTTTGGTGGCGTGGTATTTAGTGAATCATTATCCACGGTATTTGATGCTCTATCTGTGTGTTCATTCTTACTAATGTGGATAGCAACTGCGATATTGCTGAGTCAGTATCGACATAAAATGGGTAGAATAAAATACTTTTCACTTATGAGCATACCTTTGCTATATTATATCTTCCCTTTCCAGAGTTATTTTGGAGATGTATTCTTCTCCTTGTTGCCGTCCTCTCCAGTCTCTTTTAGCATAATATATGTTCTAATTTTTAGTGCTACAAAGCAAGTTGGGGCGCTGTTATTCGGTCTTGCTTTTTGGACTGCCTCCTCACTGATTCATGATGAACGAATTCGCAAATCCCTTCTTATGTCTTCCATCGGCATAGTGATCCTATTTGGTTCCATCGAAATAGCACCATTGCAATATCATGTTTATCCTCCCTATGGCCTTGTAACAGAGGCATTTATACCGCTAGGTGCATACCTCCTTTTTGTTGGGATCTTTATCTCAGCCAAAAATATATCTCGAGATGCCGAAGTCAGGAAAGAGTTTTACAAAAACGCAGAGAGCCAGTTGACACTTCTTAAGACAATCGGAGTGTCACAGATGGAAAGAGAACTCGAAAGCCAAGTAAAATCTGTCGAGAAACGTTCCAAATTATTAGAAAGAACAGATGTGCCGGATTTGGAAGAGGAGGATATAAAAGAAATCTTACACGATGTACTGACCGAACTTTATTACTCCAAGGGTAAGACAGTGGCACAGAAATCATAGACGTGAAGATCTTTTCTAAAACCTAACTAGATATGTAGCATGATTGGACATGACAAATTGTCAGGATTCAGGTTAGCCGTTCAGTATGCGAACTCAAATGTTCCATTTTCCCATGTTCGCATCGCAATGATGTTCCACCTTTTTCTGCTTTGTGATTTTCCTACGATTGCTTTATGCTTTTTGATTTGTCCTGAATATATTTCTAGTTCGAAAAATTACTTACTCATATCTCAAATATCTCAGGACCGCCTTTACCTGCAGTAGCCTCTCTTTTAGGATTTACTTCATCTATCTTTTTTGATAGTTCACCTACTTTCGGATGACCCAGAAGACGACTAATTTCATCCAATTCTGAAGCAGACCTTATCACAACTCCTCTCTTCTTTGTGATGGAGCCATAGGTGTCAACTGGATTAATCTCGATCGCTAAAGATGCAGGTCTTGCTTTAGAAGCCGGTAGTCTGAACAGAAATACACCGGGTATATTAGTAGCCTTCCTTTCCCAATTTCTTCCATCAGTGAGGAATTGTCTGAACCTTTCATTTGCTTCTTGTGTCATACTATGTTACAAACGTTCAGGAGGTTATTTTGTATTTGGCATTACATAGGTCTCAAGTGGTTCTCGTGGGGTGTAACTTGGGAATTGATATATCGGATGCAACTCACGACGTACAAATAGTAGATTGTAAGACAGATCCTAACATATAAGTTCCCTAGAAATGGATACTGCACCTTTTTTCTGTTTATGAGTTTTTGACGAGGTAACAGAATATGGATAAAATGGATGGTATAGGAAAACTGAGTCAAGATTGTATTTGGTATTCAGGTGTTCTTGAACTGTTTTCCTTATCGCTATCAGTTTCCATTTATTTTTGATATATGGTACAACCTTTTCGCTTATGTCACGGTGATCATGAATTACTAGGATGTTGTTTTTGCCCTCATCATTTAATCT
>DAOM01000283.1:3589-3933 GCA_002501855.1 Candidatus Nitrosopolaris nunavutensis | reverse complement strand
TCTCAGTCAACTACGTTGAGTTGACTAGATGTAGGTAATAAAAAAAAATACTGAATTTAGAGACAACACAAGCGATCCTTCATTTAGCAGTTTCATCTGCTTCAAAAATACCAAAGCCATTATTCTCTGTATCTTTACATACAGCAAAATAACCCATACCTGGCACAGGCGTTTTTGGGGACATAACCTTGCCTCCCAACTGTTCTACTCTGGCAGAATATTCTTGAATTGATTTTACGTCAAAATAATTTGTAATCCCCTGCTGTTGTGGCGATTGTCTTTTCGTCATACCTCCATTAAGAGCCGTATTCCCTTTATCATCCACAGTTGTTACCATCCAATAC
>DAOM01000283.1:0-3257 GCA_002501855.1 Candidatus Nitrosopolaris nunavutensis | reverse complement strand
TTTGATCTTTCGGTGTCATCTGAAGGAATTTCAAAATGCACTATTGTTGGCATAGCTCTTTCCCCGTCAAGTTTGATTTACTCATTGCTAATCCTATTCAAATTATAGTTTATAACTATGAAAGGGAACAAAAGTATAGTTGCAATACACTTGATATTTTATTTAGTAACTAAATTATCGCCTTTTAGGTAAGTGTGAAATTATATAGATAGAACCATTCCTTCATTTAGGTTAGCCAGCGTTGAACAACAAAGAAAATGGAAGGTATTTCGTAACACTCTTGACGAATCAGATAGATGGATATTTGATGAGATGTTTTCAGTTTCATATTTATACAATTCAGCATGCACCTTTGTTGCCAATCCCATAAGAATACGCCGAATCTGTCTATCATGTTTCATCATTATTCAAGTAATGGGGCTGTCTGAGAATATAAGTATCGGCCAAAAATAACTCTATTGGCATCACACATTTAGGATAAGTGCTTAGTGTTTATTTCTATCAATCATTTGACAATAGTCAGTAATATTCTCAAATCAGTTCAAACATAATTACTTCTTTAAAGAATTTATCATCCCAGAAATGGTGTTCACAAATATCAAGCATTTTTTTTCAAATTCCTTGACACTAAGAGCAAATAAATCAATGAACATGATATGTAGTGTTATGTTGCTCTTAAGGTAGTATGATTTTGGTTGATGGACCCCCGGGTAAACTAGTACGCATTGTTTGATTCCGGTAGTATTTGAATAATAAACCATCTGTGCAATATCATCTTCATCTGGATTTTTACCAGAATATTCTTTGTACTTAGTATCCAATATCATAGTTGGAGAATTTTCATGAAATAACTGAATATCTAGATGTACGTGTAATGGTTTTTTTTGTTCCTAATTTCAGGCTACTCTCTTTTTTGTAATTTAACATTCTTCTCCCCGATTTTGTCCCTAAGAAAATTGCCGACAAAATCCTGAAATAGTCTGTCCATATCTATTAGAAATGAGAATGATGACTTTTGACCCAGATTTTCGATATCTACAGATGACTCCCTTAATAACAACTCGCATAGATTTATGACCGGTCTATAGTGTTCATTAAGTGGAGTATAGTTAATATCATTGAAAACATTACGATTTATAGGCTTAAGTTCTACATTATCCAGTTTTTTGTAAAGGGTAAACAGGCGAGTATTAATGCTGTCGTCTATAAAATCACCACGGGATAGGTAGAACAATGTAAATTTAATTATCTGATTTTCAAGGATGTCAGGAGTTAGTTCAGAAAAACTGCAGAATACTTTATCACTTCTGTCGAAATTGTACGAGAGATGTTCTCTGAATAGAATCTTGCCACGGATTACGTTTAGGTTTTCATTGGTTTCTATATAGTAATTATATAAATCCCTTTTGATGATCGATTCAACTCCACGCAAGAGAAAGGAAATAAGAATATCATAAAAGTAACGACTTTCTGCAACTGGTAGATCCTCCTCCTTGATTTTAAGTAGACCTAAAGAATACTTGATCATATTGATGAAATTGATTCCTTCCAACTTCGATTGTATTTTGATTAAATGATTAGGAAGAATCACATATCCAACATATTGTTCTGCTTTTACTGCTTGTTGTTGATTGGCTTTAAAGATGACTTTTATTTTACTTCCAAATTCATGTTGTATTATACTTAACTCATTTAAATTAAAAGGTATATCAAGTTCATCTGATTCCTTATGTTCCTCAACTTTTACTATACTTTTTCGGCCGATTTTATTCATTTCAGGCTCACTTGTTAAGTTTATATTCGCTATAATCGCTTCTTAAGTCCGGCACTAGTCGTTGCCACTTATTGACTATATCTTCGATCTCCTCTTTATTACCGAAGAAGTACTGCTCAACAAGTGGTACGATTGCATAATCTAAAATGCTTTTTAATTTTAATTTATCTAAATCCTTGACCATAAAATATACTGTACGCTTGTTAAGAAGGTCTAAGACGAGCCTTTCTTGTTCCTCTCTGGTTAAAACCATATGCCTATTTTAGTAATTAGAGAATAAAATAAAAATAGAACTCTGCTACCACGTGCTACCTTATGTTTTCGTGTGTTTTCGTTTATTTTCATCTGGTACCGTCTGTTACCGTGACACTCCATTATGTGTCCTTAACGAGTTGGCTACGCAGACATGAATGATTTATTCCTAGAAGCAAGATAGGAAGATCATAATGGCCAATCCTGCTCGAGGTTTGGAAAAACCAAATCATCGTATAAGATATCAGTCAATAAAGATTCAACGAAATAAGATTCCAGAATTATAAAGACGTGGATCTATTAATTAGTGAATTAATGTGCTTTGAATAGACGACATTAGCACACGCTGGACTTATAGATGCTGTCATGCCTTATACTAAATTTCTCTCACCATTTGAAATAGAGAAATTGTCCATTTGATTATCAGTGGATAATTTCTTACATTCTATTTCAATCAACATTCTAGAATACGTCATACTTCCGAACATTTTACTATCATAATTTCAGGAAAAGTGTTTTGAGAAATATCCATTCAACCTAAACTCTTTTTCATAGTGTTTGATGAATTTACAAATGCAAATTCGTTCCCTCTGCTCATCATAGAGTTCAAATTTCTCCAACTTCAATGGATATTTTAAAAGGTCGATAATCTCAAGTTCCAACCAGTTGTCGGGTATATTTCTGCAATCTTTAGGCAATAATAATTTGGGATGTTGCAAGATATTATCCATTTGATCTGAAATGGATAATTTGTTTATTTTTTCCGTCGATTCTTTGCTATATGGGGTATCAAACTTTTCGGTGTCTGAAATGTCTACTATTGGATAATAGATTTTTTGCCTCTTATCGATGATAGAATCTTCCTCATCTACTAATCCATTGTTAATAAATTCATTGAGAAAATTTTGCTTCATATTATTTGTAGTCATAGTTTTTCCTGTTTTTTCTTTGTAATAGTCACACACTTTTTTTGTTGTTAGTCCAATGATCCTTTCCTCTTTTGAGCCATCAGGGCTTTTATCAGGAACCTTCTTTGAACTGTATTTTTCAAGAAAAACTTCCTTGAAGATCTTTACTTTATACGGTGGCACCCCGCTTAGATTTTGTGTTATATGAAATGCTTCATGGAGATCTTCTTTTATATCTGCGATAACTAGAGTCTCTTTATCGTATTCTAATCTAGCCCTCAGATGCGCTCGCGCCAATGATATGATACTAAGAAGGGAGAGTA
>DAOM01000078.1:2843-2996 GCA_002501855.1 Candidatus Nitrosopolaris nunavutensis | reverse complement strand
GGAATATACGTCATAGTACACTCTCTCCTGCTGTTCGAAAGCAGATCTTGAGATTCTCGTCTACTTTCCTAATATTTCTGTAATAACAAGAATTGCTAATTCGTAAAAATAAGGCATAAAACTCTCCAAAGCTAGAAGCGGTGATTCATAGGA
>DAOM01000078.1:0-2579 GCA_002501855.1 Candidatus Nitrosopolaris nunavutensis | reverse complement strand
TCTCGTGGGCTAGGAGATGTGTATAAGAGACAGGCTAGAAGCGGTGATTCATAGGAATCAACTTTGACTTCATTTTGTTCTAGCTCTTCTCGTAATGTTGCGTTAACATCTGATTCATCGTCAACTAGAAGAACCCTAGTTAACGTGTTTATTGAGTTAGCTGCTTCTCCTTTCGCAACTATTCGTTTCATCTTTTTTGCTCCCTTTTTCTATATTCATATTGCATACTCGCCTCTTGTCTATTATACCGTCAGCGCTAACCTTACTTCTTCAAACGTACAAGTTGTACCGCATTCCGTAAAGTGCCATCCCTACCTCGAGTGCCCAGGGTCCCTACGAACCCAATCAGTGGGTAGATCAGATATTCAGACATACAAAGTCATTTCTACTAGATACTAACTTCCTTCAAAGGGGGGATTCATGATAAATCATAGCTGCTTACAGACATCTAAACAGTGTAGTAGTCGCGGCGGTGTATGCTAATAGACATAAGTCTAGTATAATAAAAAAAATTTTCATGTCATGTTTGCGAACAAATACAAGCCCAGCCAAATTACAAAGCGTTGTAATTTGGGCTCTAAGTGTGCGTCGGATAAATAGACTAAAAATTTTATTTTACTAGGAACGGCTTACCTTACTTCATTCTCGAAATGCATTTGCTAAGCAATCTTCCGACTGTTTGCCGCTGCAAACACGCATCGAAAATAGGAATTTGTCCCTCGTAATAGTAAGCATAGGTCGACTAAACTTGTTTTACATAAGTAATGTTTTAATTTTGGAGAATTCAGGACTAAATCGAGGGTGGGGTGGCAGAGCGGCCATGCGTTCGCCTGCAGAAAAAACCCTGTAGTGAGCGAATATATAAGGGTTCGAATCCCTTCCCCACCTTGCTAGATAAACTCTGATATGGCATTATTCTCTAGGTCCATTGCGCTCCTTTGGCCGAACTAAATATTTCAGCAAGAACCAAATAACCCGTAAATGCCTTTTGGACAATATGCCTATCCCCCAATGGATTGCCCTTATAATCCTCCCCCATGGAACGGTTAAGAATGAAGGAATTTTTTTTCTAATGCTCACAATCTTAATTGCGCTGATCATTTTAGCTATAGTTCTGCGAAAAAGGAGAAGCAAAAACGACGTGGCAGAGATGGATTAGAGATTGATAGGCTAGCTACCGTAGGCTGGCTACGTGGATCGGCAAGCTACCGTATTAATCACAAGCAGCAAGATGATTTTTCATGGAAATTCAGTGTTAGCTTCTCTGAGCTAGATTGGTTTATTAACACTTCTTTGGCATTGCCGCACACTGATTATGTCTTTTAGAGTTGATAAAGACTCGCTTGGGGATGTCAAGGTTCCCTCTGAGGCGTATTATGGTCCTTTTACAGTTAGAGCATCCTTGCAGTATACCGTTACAGGAGAAAAGGCCCATCCGGACCTGATCCACGCATACACCATGATAAAGAGATCAGCTGCACTAGCGAACATGGAACTTAACGTCCTTGATAAAACTATAGGAAGTGCGATCATAAAGAGCTGTGATGAAATTCTGGAGAACAGATTGCACGATCAATTCATAATCGATGCAATTAACTCTGGCGCTGGAACTGCACTTAATATGAATATCAATGAAGTTGTGGCTAACCGCGCTCTTGAGATCTTGGGAAAGATAAAGGGAGAATACGATGTCATTAGCCCCAACGATCACGTCAACATGTCCCAGTCAAGCAACGACACATTTCCTACAGCAATGCATGTTGCTATTATAGTTAATATTTTGGCAATGATCTCGGCGCTAGAGGATCTAATTAGGTCGTTGGAGATGAAAGCAATCGAGTTCAAAGACGCAATAAAAATTGGCCGGACTCATTTGATGGATGCCCTTCCAGTTACTCTTGGGATAGAATTCGGAGAATACGCATACTCGCTTGAAATCGCAAAGAAAAAATTCTATCAAGCTATTGATAACCTCCGGTACATTGGCCTCGGTGGCACTGCCGTAGGTACCGGTGTCAATTCACCGAAAGGATTCAGCCAAATTGCAATCAGCCACCTTTCGGAAATATCTGGATTGGATTTAAAACCATCTCCCAATATCTATTATTGTTTGCAGAGTAAGTTCGAGGTGGCTAACTGTTCGTCCGCTCTCCGTAATCTCGCTTTGGAGTTAATTAAAATGGCCAATGACTTAAGGTTAATGGCCTCAGGTCCAAATGCAGGATTTGCGGAAATTGTTATCCCTGCCGTTCACGCTGGCTCTTCCATCATGCCCGGAAAGGTTAATCCCTCTCTTGCTGAATGTCTTAATATGATCTGCTTTAATATTGTCGGAAATGATGTATCAGTTGCCTTGGCTGCCCAGGCCGGGCAATTCGAGCTCAATGTGATGCTACCGGGAATGACAAAAAATGTTCTAGATTCGGCCAAGATGCTAAAAAATTTCCTACCCACATTTGCAAAAAATATGGTAGATGGCGTGGTAGCAAATTGGCAAACAATATCATCCCATGTGGATAAGAGTCCGATTCTTGTCACTCTACTAAATCCGTATATTGGGCTGTCTCTTATACACATCT
>DAOM01000228.1 GCA_002501855.1 Candidatus Nitrosopolaris nunavutensis | reverse complement strand
ATGTATAGAAGATTCTTCCATTGAATCCGAGAAATTAGAAAACTTGGTGCCGGAACTGGCCAACTTCGCTAGCTTCGATTGTGAATGGCACAGAGAAGACCTTAAAGAAAACAAGGAAAAAGACCGTGAAAACGACATCTATTGTTTCTGTCTAATTGACAACACTGGCCGTATTGAAAAGTTTCATGTCGATAGGTTTGGTGGAAACCGGGTTCTTTTTCTGACTACAATTCTTGAAGCTATGGAAAAGTATGACTTGCTAACTGGGTATTACATTTTTGGAGACCGTGATATGGATTCAGACCTAAAACATCTTGAAAACAATTGTGCTAAAGTCTGTTTGGAGGAGAGGTTTGCTAAACTAAAAGAAAAGTTAAAATTCATGGATCTTTACAAGATATTTTCTAATAGGGTTGTCGAAGGGTTTCTGGAAGCTACCTATGAAACAGACTACCGTGGGTATGGTTTGGATGAGGTTGTAGCTGCCTACCTTCAAAACGGAGAAGGAAAATTAAAGGGTTTATCAGGACACAACATTGAATCTGAACCAGCAGACAAACAAATAGAGTATTGTTTGCAGGATGCGAAACTATGCATGAAATTAATACAAAAGAAGGACTATGAATTATTGCAAATTCTATATAATATCTCCAAAGAGGTAAACTTAACCTTCTTTGATACTTGTAACTCTGGATCTACGCTGTAGTGGTGGACTAACAAATTAAGATCAATAAATTATCCTGAAGATAATCGAGATTTCAAATGGATCAATTCAAACGTTACACGGGACAAAAACACTGGTAAGAAAAAAGGTATCAAGTACACAGGTGGACGCGTTTTAGATCCTGTTATGGGCATGCATTTTGGCGCCAAGACTTACGACGTTTCGTCAATGTATCCTAGTATGTCCATTGTTCATAACATAAGCTCTGAGACTATAAATTGTGAATGTTGTAAAACTGATCCTGAGGCTAAGATTTTACCTGAAGTTATGGAAGAGATAAACAAGGAATTAGAAGTGCCAAGACCGCGGGGCACTTATTGGATATGCAAGAGATGGCGTGGAAAATTCAGCGAGATCATGGAGGATCTTCTCCAAAGAAAAGAACAATACAAAACACACGGTCTAACATTAAAAGAAAAAGCTCTAAAATTATTTATGAACTCTGGATATGGTACTTTCGGGCAAGTTTATTTCAAGTATTATGATCCTAGAGTTGCAGAGTTAATAACAGGATTTGCACGACATACACTTGATTCTCTTGTCAAATTTGTGAACGATAACGGCGGTAAAATATTGTTTGGAGATACAGATAGCATTTTCGTCGCAGAGAATAACAACGATGACGCGATAGATATTATCTCAGAAGCAAAAGAGAGATTCAACGTTAAGTTAGTGCGAGATCGGCTCTGGAAAATTCTATTCCTAACGTCAAATAAAAAACAATACGTCGGATTGACAAACCAAGGTAACGTCGTGGATAAAGGGCTGGTAGGTAAGAAAAACAATCAACCTGTATATTTCAATGAAGTAATTAGCTACTTGATAGATCAGAAAGTTGTTGAGATATTTGTCAACGAAGGACCTAAGTTAGCGATAAGTCGTATGTTGGATTATATACGAGAGGTGTACCAAACACTCGACGAGAAAGTTTCGAGAGATCATGACCTTGAGTTTATCTATGATAAACTAGCATATTCGGCCAAATCGAGCAAGGCACTATATGATTTCAAACAAAATGGTTGGCAGAAAGATATTTACAATGAAATCTGTGCAGATAGTGGTGGAACTGTAGAATTAGCAAAATCAAAAAGTGCAGCAAATTTAGTTTATCGATTTTGGAAAGTTCAGAATCAGATCGGAGCCAAGGGCATAACAGTGACGATGCATCCTGAAAGTCACATGTTGAACATACGCAAATACAAAGAGGAGCTCTGGACTTGTGTCAAACCTTTGTTAGAGGCTTACGGACTCGATAAAAATGAACTTAGCACATTTGAAAATGAAATGATGAAGACCCAAAACACATTTCAGTCATCCTAATCGTGTTAGTTTTCCATGTTATTATCGTTTACATTAAATTACAATAAAATCCTCTTCTGACGTAATCTCTGAGTTTCTTTTGGAAGTACAAGTTGGTGCTGAAAGACTATCCCATGCATCATCGCAACAGTGCAATAAACTGCAACATAATGTCTTTGAGAAGTGTTTAACTAACCAAGATTACAAACGAGAGAAATCATTCTTCAAATTAGGTTGGGTTGTTCGAAGAAATAGGAAAGCGGCAAGAACAACGTATTTTGCAATTCTAAACCGAATTATATTAAGACTTTATAGTTAGTGTAACTGTTTAGATTTGTTTAATGCGAGTAAATTCTACCAAACCAGATAAATGGATGGCGTCAAATGTTAGCACATACAACGGGCTATATTACAATTGATCAAATGTTTGACAAGCTGATAATAAGTCTTTGAACAGCTGTAAATAATGAAGACTTCTTAGGTCTGATACCAATTTCAACGATATATTCGACTAATTCAGGGTATGTTTGCACCTTTATCATATTACGTTCTAAACTATGAACATTCTATGCGGAAGGTTTGAATCAGTCAGAGGATAAAGCGGTTTGTTATTTTTGTGCTTTCTTTGGTCTAGAGAGTAATTGACGTAGAAATTCACTATAAGTATCCGCTTTTGGACACGCTAGCGCCAGTTGTCTTTTAACGTCCGTTTCAATTCGTAATGTTTCGTATGTCTTCTTCCTTTTTCTTGCCCTCCTACTTGGTTTTGTCATCTATTGATGGTGCAAATACACCATTCGTAACCTTTATAGCTATCGTTATGTATTTTATGTAGTTAGCAGGGAGGTGAAAATTTAGCATTGGCAACTAAACAAGAATCTGTTGTTAATCAGGAAAATAATTACTATGACGAAATAGATGAAATCTTAAGCAGTCAATACATAACCATTGGACCAGGAGAGAAAAAAGTACTGAAGTTC
>DAOM01000300.1:440-3949 GCA_002501855.1 Candidatus Nitrosopolaris nunavutensis | reverse complement strand
AGATGTGTATAAGAGACAGAGTCAATACCCTGAAGAGTATGATTTGATTGAATTCTTATTTCGACTCAACAAAGCAAAGCTGGTAGATACGGAGGTTTGGTCTAGTTGGAAAACACTTGCAAAAACGATATTCACCATTCCCAGATTCAAAAACGTATGGGCAATGAAAGACATTCATAATCCTGAATTTAGAGATTTCATTGATTCGTTATAATAAATGGACAGGCGTAATAATCAGCAGTTGGATAACTGTCAATACGTCAGCTCGGGAGATATTATTACTGACCAAATTTTTTTTGAAACATAGTTAGGCTCATATTCTCTTAGTTGTAAAGCCATTCGTTACGACAATAATAAAACAGAATAGCATAATTTTTAGTGATTCTTTCTCCTCCTGTCCTGCGATCATGATATTGCACTCATGCCAAGGGATAAGGACCAAGAGAGTGAGCATGTGCTAGAATATCGCTTAGCCCTCCATTTTGCGGCCTTGAGTCAGACGATCCATTATCCCCGGACGAACAGCAAATTGTATTTCCCAACGCAGCTGCATCTTGAGTACTTGGATTAAGATTGGTTGGATATAGTGGACCCTTCCATGGTGTATCGCACCATCCAGAGCAGCCTGCATAATATCCCAAGCTACAGTAGCATTTAAAGGAAATACGAACGGATCACGGGAAAGGCAATTCAAACGGAACGTTATCAGTATTGTAAATTTTGGACTCCAGATTGGTTATTTTTATAGTCGTGTCATTTTTAGTAGGATTTAATACAATGAAGAAATTGTCCACGCAAGTGAAATTGCCTATGCACTCTTGTCGTTGTTGGTTCAGTTGTTTTAGATAATATTGACTAATAGTATCTATCTGTGTTATTGCCTTAGCTTTTTGAATAGGTACAATATCTGAAGTAGAGGATGATAGCAAATTCAAAGCCAAAATGGCCATGATAGCCCCTGAAATATGTGTGATATTCGTTTCGTGAATCTAATCACAGCTAGATATATTTGAGTTGACGAAATTGATGCTGTATCTATAAACCGAAATAAACGAGGATAACTAATGTAGACATTTTTATTAACAGACCCTAACTTGAATAAAATTATTCAAGACTCACTTACTATTGTTCAATCAAACTGAAAGATCTATATCTTCAGTTAAAATAACTCAATAGTAATAATCAAACGCAGAACAACCAGGTAATATATATCATGTAATTTGAACGGAATAAATTCTCGTTGTCTGGTCACGAATTTGAATATGTCCCTCGATTCAATATTTAATGACGATTAAGAAAAGGAATACGTGAACTGATCCATCGAAGGTGAGACAGACAGAAAGCCCGTGGAACGAGCTGTCCTAGTGGTCACAATTGACTTTCGGGCGCGGGGTGAAGACTAGATCAGAAATATAAGGTGAAGAAAGAAAGAGCAAGATAATGCGAAATATCGATGAACCCAGGATATCATAACATAGGCTAATCAAAAATATATTGACCAAGTCACTGCATAAGGTTCTGTCAAATCTTCGGTTGAAATAAACCTGTAAAAAGTCGGTTGGTGACACTATTTATAATTCGCTAGCTGGCATAATGTTTATGTATATGACTTTCTGGTCATATCGGTTCTTAAGAATCTCTTTGTAATTTTTGAAAAAATTAATGTTGTTCTCCGTATTATCAATGAGTAGCCACACACTAGCATTGATGTCCAGATAGATTCTGTCATTCTCGCTATGGTTCGTCCAAGCACCCTCCGAAGGAATCATGAAATTGCCCGCTCCGAATCTTTGGGTTATCTCATCTTTTGTTTGTTTATGTTTGCTGATTTCTATTAATTTTCCATCATTGTCTCTTAACGGAATGATGATTTCTATACGTACCTTCCCCTGAGACGGGATAGAAGTCAATCTATTTTCTCATATTCTATTTCTCTTTCGTCAAGCATTTTGATTTGCATTCTGTTTACAACGTAATTATTATCTCTCAATGCATGGACAGGCATCCCAGAGACCATCAACGTAAAAAGACCCTTCTCGTCATCTTCTTCAGTCCTGAAATGAATTCTGACTTGCTGTAGCTTGCCCAAGTCTTGTTCGTTCTCTGGTGTCATCTACGGGTCAATTATATTTACGAAGCATCCGTTATAAAGTCTCTACTCGCATTCTCGATTAGCGTCTTCCATTTATTATCCCCTTCAATCATCACGCCACACATCTCAGCGGGGGTTTTATTTTTCAATCCTTGATGTTCCCTGATGAAATTATGATAAATCTGATATCCATCTAGGATAGGTGTATCTTTTTTCTTTAAATTTCTCATGACCTTTTCTCTATCTCTGACCTCACCATTAAAACGCTCCATTTTGTTATTGTTCATATCGCCACTCAATCGGATAGTACTGATATGTTCTGCTGGGTTTTTTCGTGTCCGAAATTCTTTATTGAATGCGTCATGATATGCTGGTAATCCATCCGTAATCAATCTCGCTGGTGTTTTAGAAACGGCTTCCTTCCCTTTGTGGAATAAATTGCGCGCTTCATGTATGAATTTTGTATCTGCGACTTCTTGCGCGATTAAATAACGCGTCTCATCGTCCATCAATGCAAATAGATATTTCATATCTCCTTTCACCTTAAGCCAAAGCTCGTCGGCTCTCCAAATATCGCCTACATTGGGTTTTAATTTCTCGACATATTTTTGCATCAAATGAACATACTTCTCTATCCAATTGTAGATTGTTTGATGCGATACTTGAACGCCTAACAATCTAATTGATTTCTGCGTATTCCGCAATGATTCGCCGCTAAAGTATAATTGAATAGCACTAGTAACAGCCTGAGGATTATGTTTCATTTTTTCAAAGCCTAAATTAATGCTAAATGTCCTGTTACAGCTACCGCAAATAAAGCGTTGAATATTTCCACTCTTGTTATGTCTGACGCCAAATTTCTTCAAATATGAAGAATGACAGAAAAGACAATCTTGAATATTAACGGGCGAAATAATAATTTCTTTTTTTACCTGTTCCTTTAATTTGATGCTAAATTCGGCCGCGAAAATATGCTTACATTTTTGTTTACGGTAAATCGAATCAGGACATTCACATACCCATTTTCCTTGTTCGCTCTTAACAACATATTCTATTCCATTTCCTGATGCAGATTTTATCCTATACAAATTATCTCCAATTTTATTAACAAATCCTCTTAAGCCAGCTAAATATCTTCCTCTTTCTTGTCTTCTGTTTTCTGCGACTACCATTGGATACCAATAGATATACACGCTACATTTATAAATGTATCTACCTATTGGTATATATTGGTATAGACAATGGCAATGAAGAAAGTGATGATTTCTATTCCAGAAGAGATGTTCACCGTTCTAGAAAAGGAACGGAATGAGCGATATTTGGAAACCGTACCAGAGACGATTAGGGTAATATTGAGCGATTATTTACGAATGAAATCTAGGAAGCTCAGATAGCTCCTTTTTCAATTATACACATC
>DAOM01000300.1:0-158 GCA_002501855.1 Candidatus Nitrosopolaris nunavutensis | reverse complement strand
CTTCTTATCGTGAAAATCAATGCAGTGGTCGCACGTTCCTTTGAGTGTTATCGCTCCTGCAAGCTCATTTCCTGTAATCAATTCATCCATGTATAATCTGAATGAATTGTAATTCTCGTCATTCGACGATTCCTTGAACATCCTGTTCGTCTTTAGAG
>DAOM01000053.1:453-6638 GCA_002501855.1 Candidatus Nitrosopolaris nunavutensis | reverse complement strand
TTTTGAAATTTTCTCCGTTATCTTGAGGCATTTATCTGCAATACCCGAAGCGTGGTCAGCCACACGCTCAATACTTCGTACTGCAACACGATAACTCAAACTGTCAGAGGGGCCCCTTAATCCTATTTCTTGAAGCATCCGCTCGTTCTTTGTTGCCATTACGAGGTTTCGCAGTATGTACAGACTAAATCTATCTACTTCATCATCTGATTTTAATATTGTTCTCGCTAGATCATAACTTTGTTCAGCCAGAGAAGCCATTGCATCTTTATGCATAGCAGTTGAAATCAAAAACATTCTTTGGATAGCAGTATTGACTGAAAGTTCTGGTAAATTGAGCAAAACCTGGACCGTGATTAAATCAGATGCATCAGCAATTATTTCTGTTCCTACCAAGTTTCTTCGCACCACTTCTCTGACCGCATCACGTTGAGAAGAATTAATTCTTCCAGTCTTTGATTTCAAGTGCATAATATTATATCCTGCCAAATACATCGACACAACCTTACGTTTTAAAGAATTGCCGCTTTCATCCTGCAGCATTAGCGCAGTTACTTCGTTATTTGAACTAGGACTCCTTACGGCATTAGGGACTATGGACAAGGAATTATTGGATTCACGAATTATTGTGACAGGATCACCAGGTTTAAGATGCATCTCATTCATCCATCTTTTAGGCAAGGACAATATGTATGTAGATTTACCTGTAAACTGTATCTTACGTACTTCATTTTCTTCAGATAGACGACTCAACAAGCATCTTGTAGAAGGTTGCTTAAATAAACATATTATGATAATTAATCATATACCGCTATATATGAAACAATAAACTATATAGTTAACGTCTTGGACTTGACCTTCCTGTCATGATATAATGAATGGAGTCGCTAATATAGCAGGCATGGTCTGAAATTCGCTCCAAATACCTCAATATTAGTAAGGCAGAGATATAACAACGAGGATTCATGTCTTTTTTGTCTTGATCGTTTTGCGGAGTAATAACCTCACGCAAATATTTTCTGTATAGAGCGTCAACTGTATCATCCATTTCATAGAGTTTGGCAGATGCATTTTTGTCTCGTAATTGAAGTGCTTCCACGCTGAGCAAGATCATTTCTCTCACAGTACTGGCCATCCCCAGAACAGCAGTCTTATCGCAGTCATTGATATGACCTATTGTTTCAAGTACCTCTACAATGTCATATGCATAGCGTCCAAATCGAGAAAACCCGTACGCAATTTCCATGCAGGACCTAATAAGCCGCAGATCGGTGGCGACAGGTTGGTAGCGTGCAATTAATTCAATTGCAAGGTCGGCTGTTTCATCTTGTAGAACACGAAGCTTTTCTGACCACTCAAATATTTGTTTTTTTACACTGGTTCCTTTGTCATAAGAGTCAATGGATGTGAACACTGATTGCTCAGATAATTTTGCCATATCCATTATGATATTCCGGATACGGTCAATACCGAGATCCAACAGTCTAGTCAAAAAAATGATGCCTAACCAAATTAGATTTTCTAGCCAAATTTACCAGATATATAGCGTTCTGTGAGCTCTTTTTGAGGATTCTCAAATATCTTCTTCGTTGGTCCATATTCTACTAGCTCCCCAAGATACATAAAAGCAGTATAGTCAGATACTCGGGCGGCCTGTTGCATGTTATGTGTCACAATAATTATTGTTAATTCTTGTTTCAAATCATGAACAAGTTCTTCAATTTTAGAAGATGCCATTGGGTCCAACGCGGACGTAGGTTCGTCCATTAGTAAGACTTCTGGTTGCATGGCAAGTGCCCTCGCAATGCACAGACGCTGTTGTTGACCACCAGATAACCCCATGCCCGGCTTGTCGAGTTCATTTTTTACTTCATCCCATAGGCCAGCCCCTTGGAGACTTTCTTTAACAATTTCATCAATAAGTTGCCTATCTTTGACACCGTTAAGCTTTAGTCCTGCCGCAACATTATCATAAATGCTCATGGTAGGAAACGGATTTGGCTTTTGAAAGACCATTCCAATACGTCTTTTAATAATCACAGGATCTATATTTCGGTCATAAATATCAATACCGTCAATAATAACTTGACCCCTTGAGCGTGAGCTCGGAGTCATCTCATGCATGCGATTCAGACATCGAATAAGTGTAGTCTTACCACAACCTGAAGGTCCTATAATAGCGGTAATAGTATTCTCTTTAACATCCAAGCTAACGTCTTTTATCGCTTGTTTAGTTCCGAACCATGCTTCAAGCTTCTTAATAGAGACCTTGTAAGCTTGCTCCTTTTGTTCTTCCTTCAAAGCATTCTCAGAGCCCTGGCTAAAGACTACTCTAGCAAGTTCCTCCTCGTTACTCAAATGCTATTTATATTTCTCCAACGTGATAATTATTTGTTGCATATATAGATAACATAGACAATATAGTCGCTTTTTACCCATCTGCGATCGTCGTTCTTATTCAAAATCCTCTTCTTTGTGCTAGCAGCCTCAGAATCACGCTCATGCTGAGGACTAGGAGTATCAGAACAAGGGCAGCCCCCACCTACATGAGCAGATTCATAGGGTTGTGATGCTAGCCTCCAAATCCTCAGAGGAAGTGCATCAACGGGACCTGTCAGGCTAGTAAAAAACAAGGTCGTTCCCAGCATCGTCATGATAAGAGGAGCCGTTTCTCCAGCTATTCTAGATATAGCCAATATTATACCCGTTAGCACCCCACTTTCTGCGCGCTATAAATAGCGTAATTTTCATCTTTGGAATTCTTAATGAATGACCTGCTTATCGGATCGAATTCGGAACGGTCTTTTACAAAAAAATGGAATTGATCCTCCAAATGCTTTATAGAGGCATTTCAATTAGACCTACGATCCAGAACCTAAAAACCAGCAGCGCCCATAGACCATCCTTGTACTCGGGACTACTAACAATTCTATAACAAAGGATAACGGGGTACTTATTTTCGGAAATATAGCACTTTCTAAGCTGACCTGAACCCCGATGACCATCGCGATCGCCGAGCTAACCAAAGCTCCGATAATATGCGGCAAGGCACCACACGATTCGCGACCTTCGACGGAATTCCAACTTGTACCGGCAAAAAAGTAAGACCTTCAAACGAAAATATATTTACAGAGTCTCACCCTACTGAGTAAATGACGAGAGCAAGCATCAAAAGCGTATAACTGCCGGCGCCCATCGTTATGGCATAAATTATCTTATCTTCTCTTCGTTTGCCATCAAGAAAAAATGAAGACAATTCTTTCTTTCGTTGTTCGCTACTCGATTTTGTAAGAATATGAAGGCCCCTCTTATACAATCTGAAAATGGGGATATGCCTATTTCATGATTACCTGCAAAAACACTATGGCATTATAGCTTCCATATAGAGAAAGAATGCACGAATCTAATAGTATCATTATGTTTGATTCAACTCCTGCTTACGTCCAGACAGAGTCTTACGTCCAATAAGCCCTAATTCACTAGTATCAGCTAAACTGCGAAAATTCACAAAGTCGTCAATTTTTTTTTGCAATTCTGTGCCAATCTCTTCTATAGATCTATTTCCGTTTATGAACACAAGACCGTATTTGTTTTGCATTTTGCGAAATTCCCTTGCGACCAAGCGCTGATAAATCAGGAATGATTCAAACATATTATCAGAAAGCCCAAGGTCTGCTCCTGACTCGTAATAATCTAGCGATGCTTTTTTTTGGAAAACCCTATGTACTAGCTCCTTGGGATCTACATCTAGATAAAATACAAGATCTGGTCTAATGGAGAAACCAAATAGGTTGTGAGACCACCTAATGCTAATTCCTCTAACTGCATCCCTCGCCATGAGTGTATAGATAAACCTAT
The DNA here is from genome assembly GCA_002501855.1 of Candidatus Nitrosopolaris nunavutensis. Classification (GTDB taxonomy): domain Archaea; phylum Thermoproteota; class Nitrososphaeria; order Nitrososphaerales; family Nitrososphaeraceae; genus Nitrosopolaris; species Nitrosopolaris nunavutensis. The sequence continues at coordinate 2,780 of DAOM01000053.1, read as the reverse complement.
CAGCGAGAACTATGTAACCTGAACGCAGTGCAGGAATTATCTTATTCTCCAGTTGATCAGCAAAATCAGCAGCATAAAAAAGGCTAATAGTTCTTTTTCCTAAAACAAAATTTCGTTTGGCTTCAAGTATCCCTTGACTTATTAGTTCCGATCTCCTCAGGCCCGTATTTAGAACAGCATGACCGTCTGCTTCAAGTCTAGAAGTGATCCTCATAATTTGAGTACTTCTCCCTGATGCGTCGGGTCCTTCTATAACAATGAGTCGGCCTTTAATCCTCGTTTCGTCCAAATACGGCAGACCCTTACCATAATACTCTATCTGCCTGTCACTGGTCGGTCTCAATTGTCGTAAATTACCCATCTTTCAACACCTGTTTTTTGACTATACGTATTGGTCCTTTGTCTTGCGGAATTATTTCAGCAATTTTTTTTCTTACTAATTGTTGTTGTTCTTCAATACCGGAGGTACCGTCTATAGGCAAAAACCTTTCTGACTGGATCATAGATTCATACTGATCGATAATTCGGCTTTGGAAGATCCTGTAACTTTCGTAAATATCATTACTTAAGTTCAAATCCATACCAGCCTCATAGTACTTTAACTTAGGCCTGCCGGCTAGTATTCGTTCACTTGCAACGTCAATAGGCACTCTGAAATAAAAGACGAGGTCCGGCTTTATTGCAAAGTCATAAACTTCACGAACCCATCTGGGGTCGCAGCCTCTAACTATATCTCTAGTATAGGCAGTGTATACATATCTATCCGCCAATACTATATACCCTGCCTGAACCAAAGGGAAGATATTCCTCTCATATCTATCCGCAAAGTCGGTTGCATGTAGCAAACAAAACGTCGTCGGTGTGAGTGTGCCTTTCTTCTTGCCTTTAGATGTAATTTGTTTGACCAAGTCTGATGAGTTCCACTCAGTCAAAAAAACTTTTACACCCCTGAATCTTAGCCACTTTTCAAGTAAACGAATCTGTGTAGATTTTCCTGATCCGTCGATACCTTCAACCACGACCAGTTTTCCTTTTGTCTCCAATTTCTTACTTTGCAGCACTCTTTTCATCTTTTCTTCGACTCTCTTACTCACTCATCAACATCTTGCTGCTTAGCTAAAACTCTGCTAGGGGTATGAGAGACAGAATAAGTGACGGGAATATCGAACGCTTCCTTAAAGTTTTTCAAGGCACTTTCTATCAGAGTTAGAGGAAAAGCGTTATTCTTTGCTCGTATGAAAGTCAATACAATTTCCTTTTGGCTACATTTAACAAATCTGACTTTCGATTTAATCCTTTCGACAATTTCCGAGAGGGAAAGACAGGCTGCAATTTTTTCGATAGATCTTCTATTCTGCGGCTGCATGATTGAGCTGTATCTTGCAATAAGCCAATTTGCGGTCTTAGCTTTCTTCGTACGAATTATTGATAGCGCCAAAATCAGCTGTTCTCGATGACTGAGGTGTGGGTTATCATCGTCAATAATCATATAAAACAGATTGTGAAGATTTGTGGTAGGAGGCATTCCTGAGACCTGCTTAATAGCATGAGCCAAGATCTCATATTCTCGCTCTTTCATTAATCCTGAAGAGTATAATGGTTTGACTAGGGCATACGTATATTCTGGAATTTTCTCTGGTTTGCAGCAATGTTTAACATGGCTCTGAATTTGATTTTGATTGATATTTTGTGAGTAATAGCCTTTAGAGCATTGCAAGAAAGCAGAGAGAACCCCTTCCCGAAGCCCCTGTGCACTCACCAATATATATTCAAATTCAAGCTTTTGCATTAGTACCTTCATTATACCTGAGCCGGCCGTAATTGTTTCTGCTCGATTGCTACCCACAGCATCAATCTTGGCAATTTCATATGAAGTCAATTTACGAAATGTACTGTTGATTGAGCGAATATGGTCAAAGTCTATCCTATAATTGTGAATTTTATCAAGCGGGTACGTTTTTGTTTGTTGATCGTATCTTGCCATCGCTCGTAATGTTCCGCCTACCCCCACGAGTGTTGTGTCAGGGCTGATATCAAGCCCTTTTCTGTCAGGAAGAGCATTAATTATGTGTTCTTCCATTCTGGAATAATTCTTCTTACTTAACCTTCCTCCGACATCGCTGTAGGTCTGTGACATTCTTAGTGCCCCCAACTGTAATGAAATTAATTTTTTGATCTTGAAATTTTCTGTGTATACTAATTCCAAACTTCCGCCGCCTAAATCGAAAAAGAGAGCGGTGGGGATGCATGTTGACTGAAGCGCTCCGAGATAAGAGTAGAGAGCTTCTTCTTTTCCGGATAATACTCCGACATCGCTGTAGGTCTGT
>DAOM01000053.1:0-186 GCA_002501855.1 Candidatus Nitrosopolaris nunavutensis | reverse complement strand
TTCTTCTTTTCCGGATAATACTCTAAAACGAAACCCGGTGTTTTGAAGAACTTCATGAAGAAAATCATTCTTATTGTTTGCTTCCCTTACCGCACTCGTAGCGATAGATAATACGGACTTGATGCGCTGAAAATTGATTATATCACGGAATAATTTCAAGGTATGAATTGTACGTTGTATGGGCTC
>DAOM01000365.1:1090-4962 GCA_002501855.1 Candidatus Nitrosopolaris nunavutensis | reverse complement strand
TTTTGTAGACACTAATATATCACCAGCCTATGTACTGAATTGGACAGGAAATGATATAAAGATTCATAGTTGATTCTAAGATAATAAACGAAGATAGAAGCGAGTAGAGTTCATATGCCTTCTTGTCTTCATTCCCGGCCAATGGAATAGTGAGAATGACTTTAAGATCTACTAAATTGAGCCCTATATATCTTTTATATTCTCTGTCAGTCATTGTGTGGCTCATCAGCGGATCAGCGTTCTTTGAGAGTCTTTCAGGGCGTTCGAAAGCACATCGTCGAATTTAATATGCGGCACAAGAAAAGGAGATGGTAGAGCGAAGATAATTGGTTTCATCAAATCCCATCCAGCTAATGCTACGCCAAATCGCATCCGAACTAAAGCTCGATTTTAAGACTATCATCCACCACGTGAAGCTATTAACAGAAAATCGTTTGGTTATCACTGAGAATAAAGAATCTCATGACATACTTTCTGACACCATTAATGGAACGAATAGTTGGTGGAGATACTGCTAAAATTCGGAAAAAATAAGTTATGTCTGCCTGAAGGTTACGCTCAGCTTTAATCCTTATATGTTATATATGATAATATAGCCCTGACGATGACCGTATATCGTAACAACGATAGGTAAGATGATTTCTTATTTTTATTCACGCCAAAGATCGCCGACATATTCAAAGAATATGGTCTTTAAGAACAGCCCACGTCTTAAAATCTCTAACCGAATCTCAAGGTAGGATGATGTAACATTGAGAACTAGGTTTGGTGAAAATACATTTGGCAACTGTGTAACATTAACTATTGATGGTCAAGAAACATTTACTCTGATGTATGAGAAAATTTTCAAAGCAAAAACGAGTATCTTAATAGCCAATTATGAGCTGGATCCTCGCTTGAGGTTCATAAGAGGAGATTCACAATCTTCTTCGTTCATTAACAATAATTTACCGCGGTCTTCAAGCGGCTTCACATCAGAACCTGAAAATATTAAGTTAACTCACCAGAATTACACTGCATCTCCCTTGCAAGATCTTTTATTTGAAAAGACAAAACAAGGAGTAGAAGTCAAAATCATTGTTTGGCAACCAAAATTAATAATTAGACTATTACCTACCGCATATAAACGCGGATTGAGTGGAAGAGTAGGAGAACTTGAGCCTCTAGAGAGACTTGTACAACATTCTAAAATTGCAAAAAATTTGATGGTAAGGGTTGATAATTCTGCCCCTACCTTTACATCCGGTCATCACGAGAAATTTATTGTAATCGATAACAAGATAGGTTTTTGTGGAGGTCTAGACTTGTCTCACGGTAAATGGGATACCAATAGTCATGATTTTGATAATCCTTTAAGAGATCTAAATGCAGAGCCATGGCATGACATACATGCAATGGTTGAAGGTCCAGTTGTAACGGATTTAACTTACCATTTTATGCAGAGATGGACATATTCAATAACTAAAGATATCGACCAGGCCAAGAGAATAAAGATCGAACCATCATTTGAAAATCAAAATTCCACTGGAGATACAGAGGTTATTGCGCTACGTACTTGGAAGCAACTGAATAATAAAGGTGATGATAATGATGGTAGTAATATATTATCGTGGTATGCTGCAATGTTTGGAAAAGCAAAGTATAGCATATACATTGAAAACCAATTTGCTTTTCAGAGTGAACTTATAACTCAGCTTCTTGTCAAGAGACTACAAGAAGAGCAAAATCTAAAAGTAATAGTCGTAAGTCCAATGGAACCAAACCTCCCTGGGTTTATCAGTGGATTTGTCTCAAAAGAGAGTATCAATCATGTTAACAGAAATCTGGAACGTTTAAGAAAAGCTGGAGGGAGTCGTGTTAATACATATTGCTTGATATCACAACACAACGCTGCTAACGAAAAAAGGAAACAGATCTATATACATGCAAAGGTAATGATAGTGGATGATAAATGGATAACTATTGGCTCTGCAAATATGGATAACGATGGATTTAAAAATTCCACTGAAGTGGATCTTGGTATCACTTCGCCAGTACTTGCCCAACAACTTAGAGTCAAGCTATGGCGTGAACATCTGCCAGAAGAAGATGATTCGTCAAACAACAGTGTTGATCTAAACAGCTTTGACGAAGGCTTTAATGCATGGAAAACATTGGCAAGTGACAATGGAACAAGAATTTTAAGAGGCGAACGTATACGAGGGCAAATATATTACTATAACTTTGAAGAAATGAAATGCCCTCCGCCTTATGCTAATGCAAGAGGCGGCAATAAATTTAAGTTGTTTTAATTTGCTAAAAGGTTTGTCGTAGATACAATAACATACGTTTAAAACGGAGTAGCTTCTATTGTTTAGTTTGATATTAGATCAACTCGGATACGGTATGCGATACAAGGACTAAGGGATTTCTAATAACCAATCTTCTCTCATACATACATGCATGCAACAAATGTCAGTGTCGTCGCTTCATCCTTGTCCTTTTTTCCCAACAGACCACTCACAAACTCAGTCGTCTGGTAATGATTTTTTGCCCCCCCACATCATCTGCTGTTGTTGATGATGATGTGAAATGCAGGATAACCAATCTGAAATCGGCCCACGGTATTTAGTAATAGTCCCTCTTACTTCGTTTTTATTCATATAATATACTTGGTTCTGATGATAGATTAGTTGAATAAAACTGAGATTAGATATATGCTGTAACGAACAGAACCATAGTAGTAGCCATGGCACATCCCCATACTATTTTATTCCAATCAAAGATCTTCTGTCCGTCTAGTACTCCAAATGGTAACAAGTTAAACATTGCTATCCATGCATTGAATGATGCACCTGCATACAAATACAAATGATGTGGATATATATAAGTCGATATTAGAAATGAAAATCCCATTACCAAATTAGTCAATGGTCCCACGAGTGCAACTCTTCCAAACTTATTTCTGTCAGATAATCCAACCATAACTGCACCAGGAGCTATAAACTTAAATGGCATAATGGGTAAAGCTGAAATTGCTGTAACTATAAGTCCAAATAGTTGTGCACGAAACTCAGCCCAGCTTCCATAATACTGTGCTAGAAATTTATGAGCCAATTCATGAACAAGAAAAGCACTAATGAATATAGCAAGAAATTGCCATGAAATATACCTGTAATCATTAAATGATAAACCTACAGCGGTTATTAAAAGTGTAGCAATAAAGAGGTGTAACAGTTCGGTTTTTGAACTTTTTATCTTTATTGCTCTAAGTAATGATCTCCCAATGCTATTACTAAATGATGATGCTGCAGGGCCACCATCATAGTTGCCTTGCATCATAAGCCTTCTTTTTTCTGCATATTTATTTATAAATGGACACGAGTGATTTATGGGAATTCTATGAAGATGACAAAACGATTCTCCGCAGTAATTGCACCGAAATGGAATGCTCTCCTCAAGACCGCACGTATTGCATCTCATTATACCGCCTCAGCTAAAATAACCACAATGGTAATATTAACTGACGCGTTTAGGGGTTGGTGCTCTATGGTTAATTCCTTATCTTTGTTTTAATTATAGATAATAATTGACTAAATCTGAATGGCTTGATTAGTACCTTATCCTCTTTAATTGCTCTAATTTGTTCTACTTCTTCTGCCTCTTTTTTACAGCATCAAATGGTGAAGTAGTGACAAGGATCATTCTCTGTGTCAGATTAATCCTCTTGATCTGTACTAGACCGACGCGATCTGAATCATAATAAGAATGATCCCGTTTGGCTTGCATAAATTCAAGAACGCTCTATCGGACTCGATAGTATTCGTGAACGAATTTAAGTTGGTGGTTGATAGGTAGGTTATCGGTTGTCCTCCCGGGAGGGTACGCCGTAC
>DAOM01000365.1:531-696 GCA_002501855.1 Candidatus Nitrosopolaris nunavutensis | reverse complement strand
TAAATGTTCCCTTTCATTTCGGATGATATACTATAATAGGATCTGTATCTAGAAAATGTATATGGAAATGCCAACTATTGATATCTCCAAGAACAATAACTGATGTTTACGCAAAGATGTTGACTAGCTTTCTAGATAATATGATTAATGCAACAAGGCTAACAA
>DAOM01000365.1:0-284 GCA_002501855.1 Candidatus Nitrosopolaris nunavutensis | reverse complement strand
GATTAATGCAACAAGGCTAACAATAATGTCGCGTTCAGAATCATGATAATAACATTAATAACTCCACCAAAATGAACATGACCGATATATATTTAGCTTGCAGATATCAATTTAGTCATAATAAATGGTAGTTCAAGAGTGCATTCTTTGAATCATTTGGAAATATAGTGAACCAGCATTACCCCAACGTATAGGTGTAGCAAGAATTACAACATCTGCCCAAAGGATAATGAAATCATCATCAACAATATATTCTATACCATATTATTATCTGCAATATATCC
>DAOM01000025.1:9026-10277 GCA_002501855.1 Candidatus Nitrosopolaris nunavutensis | reverse complement strand
TATCTATGTAAGTACTACAGCTACCTAATGGTCAGATGTACCAGTTGTTTTGAAATTAATTGTTTTCTATTCTTCTAGCAAGTTTAGATTAATTCTTTATGTCATCTTATTGAACTAATGAAGACTAAGTTATTATTTTATCAGTACAACTACAAGGCCTAGAACAATACCATACAATATATGACCACTTAGGCTTGCAATTGCTGGCAGGTGGCCTAAAGGATGATTCCAAGGTGAAAATCCTGTTATTGGTTTATGTATAGGCACAAGAGTAAGAATCCACAGTACGACACCATATGCTAATCCAAGTAATGAAAACGAGAGAATGTTGGTAGAATGTATAAGGAATGAAATGATATAGGGGAAGACTACTCCTGCTAAAGAACCATTGAGGAAATGAAAGAAGAAGACTCCTTTGAAATGATTCTTCTTTCTTTTCGCATCCGACAAATGAAGCAAACGGGTTGTTATAATTTGATTTTCGTGCCATTCAAAAACACCGTGAAGACCCCACTTCTTCCATGATGGTATCTCACTCAATGTCATAGCTGCTGTTGACATTATGCCCCCAATCAAACCATCAATAGCAGGATACAACGATAACGACTTCTGAATAGCATATCTCTGCATCTATAAGGATTTAACAATACTTCCTCTCTTGCGCTAATTCTCGAAGAGGTAAACATCGTGGCTGTGACGAGAAGATGATGATGATGACAGTGCTCAGCTTGAAAAACAAGATTTTAATTGTTCTGGGATCATCCGTTCAAAACGTAGTTATCAAGCAAATGGATGTCTAGAGTCATAGTACGTACACAACCAGACTAACGTGCTATAAGTATGCTTATGTAGTGCCATGTTGCAATAATTTCCTGTTATTGCAATAGAGTTAAAAAGCATTGCAATTAACTAATTGAAGTTAGCATGATTGGCTTAATTAATGGACATAATATGGACGCAATTTGGAAATTTTCTTACAACTGCATGTCAAAAATATTAAGTGCGAATCGAATTTGAGCATAAGTAATAACAAACAATTCCTTACCAATCAATTAGTATGGTTAGGAGTATCCCTTGGAATAAGTCTTACGATCTCCATGTTATTGTCATTCCAATATCCATAGCTGCTATTCGGAGTATTCATTTTGGTAAATTTGTATATGAGAAGGATAATGAAGAAAACGGGCAGTATGACGGGATCAATGTTTGGCAGCATTAATAATTCTTCATTGAAGTATTACTGTATGAGCT
>DAOM01000025.1:0-8747 GCA_002501855.1 Candidatus Nitrosopolaris nunavutensis | reverse complement strand
AACACGCAAGAGCCTGAGCTCAAAAGACCAACAAACAAACATGCAAGAACCTGAAGCAGCACTAATACCACGTCTTAGCTATTCTAGTTAGTCGGCTGCTCCATCAGATGTTGCTTAGTACGGTGCTGTCTATGTTATGCTCCTGGCCACTAAAGGCTAGTTATATTCTTCTTTTACGTCATTTCCATACTGCTGAAGCAGTTTGTGGATTTTGGGTCCGATGACAAAATTACAATATGGGGCATCTTGATGTTTTTCATAGTAATTTTTGTGATAATCCTCTGCAACATAAAAATTCTCAAAAGGAGTAATTTCTGTTACAATAGAATCTTTATAGCCACCTTCTTTTTCAAGCTCTTTTTTTGATTTCTCAGCAATCTCCTTTTGCTTTTCGTCATGATAAAAGATTGCAGAACGGTACTGTGTACCAACATCGTTACCTTGTCTATTAAGAGTGGTTGGATTATGTGTATGCCAGAATATATCGAGGATTTTTTCAAAAGATATAACTTTCGGATCAAATTCTATCTGAGTTGACTCAGCATGCCCTGTTATTCCTGTGCATACTTTGTCATAGGAAGGATTTTTTACTGTGCCTCCGGCATAGCCAGGTAGAACAGATTTGACACCTGTGAGTCTTTTGAAGATTGCTTCTGTACACCAGAAACATCCGTTGGCAAGTGTTGTGATTTCAGTCTTGTTATTCGTCATGTATCGTTTTTGGTAACTCCTCTGATTTTGGGATAAAGTGGATAGATAACGAATTCACACAATCCCGAGTGTTTTTATCTGTCAAGTCTTCGCCAATAAATTCGTGTCCTAGGTGCGCACCACAGCTAGCACATTCTATTTCTGTTCTTATTCCATCAGGATCAGGAACGCGCTTTATTGCATTTGGGAAGTTTTCATCAAAGCTTGGCCATCCACAGTCAGAATCAAACTTGCTTTTCGATGAAAAGAGAAGCGCATTACACCTTCGACAGATAAATATTCCGTCTTCGTAAAAATTATCATACTCGCCAGAGAAAGGAGTTTCCGTTGCTTTATCTATAATGACTTTTTTTTCTTCAGGTGTTAGTTTATTGTAGGTCATAGTATAACCTCCAAAGTTAATCCTCTACAACCGTATTATATGTTGTTATAGTGTGTGTTTCAACCATAGATGTTTCAGCACCTAGGCCCACGACTTCAACGTCATCACTTAGTCAGCTTCGGATGTTATTATTAATATTCACAAAACAACAACGAGTAGACAGAACTCGTTGACTGTGGTTTTGTATTCATGATCCTACAGATAACGTACAGTTTCATCTAAAAGCTTGAGCGTAATCTTTGACGAACTGTGAGAATGATATTGGTTTTCTATCAGTCAACTCTTCAACTACAGAAGATATGTCTGAAGCATAGCCTTTTCTAGTAATGTCAAAAAGATCTATCAGAGAATTAGCAGACCAATCATCCATACCCATCTCTTTCATCCCTTTGCGAGCATCTTCATCTGGTATGTTTACGTACTTTATTTCCTTACCTAATTCCTTAGAAAGTATTTCTGCTGCCTGTCCGTAAGAGAGTGCTTCGGGACCTGTAATATTAAATGGCTTTCCTTTATATTGATTGTCATTGATTAGTGCTTGTACTGCTACCGCTGCAATATCGCGGACATCAACGAAGCTAACTTTTCCATCTCCAGCTGGAGCATATACGGCCCCTTGGGATTTTATCGTGGGACTATTAAAATTGACAAAATTTTGCATAAAGAAATTCGGCCGCAAGAATGAAAATGGAATTCCAGATTCTTCTATAATTTTCTCTGCTTGTCGATGCAAACGACCGGGAGTAATTCCGGGCTCAGCATCTGCTCCCATAACAGACTGTTTTATGATATATTTTATACCTGACTTCTTTGCTGCATTTACCAAGTTAGATGTAAGATCTAGCATATCAGATTGGAACGGAGTCAATAAGAAGAGTTTATTAACATTCTTGAAAGCTGTTGCAAGCGTTTCTGGTTTATTATAATCTAGTTCCACTATTTCCACACTCTTTAGGTCCTTAAAAGTGGGATTATTAGCTGAACGTGCTGCCGCTCTGATACCAATTTGTCCTTTAGTTGAGAGTTGCCTTACAACTTCACTTCCAACAGTTCCAGTTGCACCTGTTACTAAAATTGTACTTCCTTCGTTATTCATAAAGACATTACAGTACTGAACTTATTTAAATTCAGTAGTAGTTTCTAAGTAACTTGATTGTACCAGTCTGACTAACTTAATAAGGAATGACTATAGCAGATCATTTGAAAAACCAACATAGCGTCGATAAGGATCTGCTCTGGCAATACAAGTCTACGAAGAGAAATTAATGAATTGAAGAAGAGATTACACTCATTGGAGGCAATAATAAGTAAGAAACCTCGCTGAGATATTTAAATATCTGCGCCAAAGTATTTCATAACTATTCCATAAGGGGGGGGTAATTGAAAAATATATTAGAGTACGGTACACACGTACTATGGGAATTGTCTCATCCTCGGATGTTAAACGCAAGAACCTATTTTGCGAGAATGAATAATAATAGAACACATGATAGTTGGTTAACTGAACATCATTTACTAAAAGGTGCTGAAGAATTCTTCAGATTAAACGAATATTCTAATATCGAATTTGACAAAGAGTTTGATAAAGGATCTCGTAGTTTCTCTTCAGCTATATCAGCTTATAAAGAAGCAGAAGAAACAGGCGATGAGTTTGATCAGATTCTAGTAGGAGTCGTGAGGCCTAAGATCAACAATTACGATCTCCAATTTTTTGGATATCTAGAGTCTATTCTATATGATGTTATGGATAATTATGAGTATACAAAATTGATGCTTATAACAGACTCGCTATCGTATTTACCAATAATCAATAGAGACGATGTAAGTGTTGCAATAGAAAATATGATGAAAGATGGACTAAATGTACTATTTCTCAATCACAGATTTTCGTATGCATTTTTTGAGAGGTTTGACGACATGATCAAACCTATTCTAGTATAATAGGTTTTTATAATATCATACTGTAGAAACAATTGCAATAAATTGTCGAATTTAAAGGCAAAAATTTCAAAAGTATTAGCTGCGATAGATGGATCAGAATTATCAATAGATGCAGCAGACTATGCGGTATTAATCGCCAAACAAAATAATGCTCAACTTATTGCTTTGCATGTTATACGATCAGAAGAAGCATACCAATACACTTCTAATCTTACCGAAGTAGTAACACCAACCTCTGTAGACTCGATGATTCAGACAGTCAGGCAAGATTCCCAAAAATGGTTCGATACCATAGAGCAAAAAAGCAAGGCCAATAATGTTCAAGTAAAGACAGACATAATGGTGAGTCCCAATTCTACAGCAGGAACAATTGTTGACTATGCTGAACGAGAAGGTATTGATTTGATTGTTATGGGTACAAGAGGAAGGTCGGGATTTAAGAAGCTGGTACTTGGAAGCACGGCTTCAGATGTTACAGCTTATGCTCATTGCCCTGTAATGATAATAAAGTGAAAAAGTGAGGTCGGTGTTTGTTTAGCTAGCTTTTATTTACCCGAAACGAAATAAACGACAAGGTTAACAGATATAGTGGAACTCAATAGAAGGATTCTTTTCACTGGATTGGTACTATCAATAATTTTATCAGATTCTATCATTTTCCTTGCTACAGATAAGAGCAGAGACTTTTATTCCAATTGGATAATAAATATTAATTCTGCAATAGCAGCAGCCTTAGCTATTTTCATAGTATTCAGACAGAAATTTCGTACTCTGCATGGCAAAGCACATGCAGCCCTTGCTATAGGTTTGTCTCTTTGGCTTTGTGCAGAGATTATCTGGGCCATGTATGAAATTGTATGGCAGATAGTGGCGCCAGTTCCATCTGTTGCGGATTATCTGTGGTTGTCAGCTTATGGATTCTTGGCTTATTATTTATTTGCCACTTACAAGGAATTTAATAAGAAATTCAGATTTAGCAAAAAAGTTCTTATTGCAAGTATTATAGGTGGTGTAATATTTGTCACCTATATAATTGGGGTTACTACAAGCCTATCAGTTCTATCTACTCATAGAAGTCTTGCCATGTTTGGTGTTATGATTGCCTATCCTACATTGGATGCAATATTAATGGTTCCTGCAATCGTAATCCTACTGGATATTCGAAAGGAACCTTTGTGGTTCACCCCATGGATATGCGAATCTTTAGGTCTTTTGTTAATCGTCTTATCAGATAGTTGGTTTGCTTTAGTTGTTCTCACATCATTGACAGAACAATTTTGGTTATCTTCACTTTTTTTTGCTGCCCATCTTCTAGTTATGGCTGCAGGACTGGTGTGGTATATCAAATACTTGACTTTACACCATTACGAATACGAACAGCAGCCTCAGCAGCAGCGTAAAATGACAAATTCGGATACTAGATTGCACAATGGTCATTCAAATATGATAGTTCCTCCTCCTGCTGTTTCTGAAAAAAGAAAAAAAAGAATACCAATTGGAACAATTATTTGTATGGTTCTTATATTATTTGCGGGTTTCGTGGTCTATTTCATCTATCCAAGAATCTTCTCATTTGGCAATGCAAATATTGAGATAATACCTGCGTCTGCAAGCTCAAAACATACTATAATACTAGGCGCTCTACTTTCGCTAAGTGGTGCTTCTGCTACTTTGGGTGAGTCAGAAGAAGCAGGTCTAAAAGTAGCCCTCAGAGATGTAAATGAATCTTTCAAGAAAACACATACTAATCTTGGAGTTGGACTTATTATTGAAGACACTCACACAAACCCTGCGTTCGGTATTAAAGAGCTCAAAGACTTGGCTTCAAAAGGTATAAGAATAGTTATCGGTCCTTCTACAAGTGCAGAACTAGAAGCAATAAAAGATTATGCTAATAATAATGGGATTATTCTATTAAGTCCGTCTAGTACCGCACCTCTTCTTGCCACATCAGGAGACAACATATTTCGACTGGTACCTGATGATACTCATCAAGCCGAAGCAATAGCTACGCAGATGCGGAAAGATGGTATAAGAGTAGTCATACCTATGTGGAGAGCAGACGTTTATGGAGATCGCCTGGTCAATTCAACGAAAGGAGATTTTCAGATGTTAGGTGGGACGGTTGTTGATGGCGTTGGATATGCTCCACCTGTGGGTCATTTCTCTGCAAGCCTTGATAGAATAAATCTTGTGTTGTGGGATCAGCAGTTGAAATCTTTAGACTCTAAGGTTACTCAAGCAATATCGAGATACGGAACTGAAAAAGTCGGAGTATATATTGTAGCCTTTGACGAAGTAGTTCCAATTTTCATTCAAGCACAAGATCTTCCGAGTCTCTCAAAAGTAAGATGGTATGGCAGCGATGGCTCTGTTCTAAATAGCGGCCTGATAAGAAATGTTGAGGCAGCCAAGTTTGCCGCAAAGACAAGTTTCCTTAACCCCATCTACGCGATAAGAGTTAGCCACAATAATAAAACTAACTTGGTTGAATCTGAAATTCAAAATATGATAGCGAGAATTCCTAGGTCTTATGCTAGCGTAGCATATGATTCTTTATGGATAGCAGCTCTAACAGAAAATGCGTCTCGAGCAACGAATGATATCAACACTTTGACAAAAACATTAGTACAAACGGCTAATTCGTACACGGGAATTACCGGCAATACAACCTTAAACGAAGCAGGGGATAGAAAATATGCAAGTTATGATTTTTGGGGAGTAAGAGATAATAATGGCGTATTTACCTGGGAGCCTGTTAATAGGTACTACCAAGGGAATGTGACCAATAATTATGAAATTGTACAGGAGGCCACGCCTACCAATCACTGAATGATGGTTGTGATGTATTTGTCCGCTGATCATATGACATTTTGCAAAAATTTTACGTATTATGTAGAGCAGCATTTGCTACGAGTAATAAAATCAAAAAAGATATCTGTACCATTACATTCCACGTTCTTTTATTGTTAAGCTAGAATCATACACGTACAAGCGATTTTGTGAAATTACAGAGCAGCTCTTTTACACCATAATGTCAGAATAGCAGTTGTTAGTCATACCTATCTGCATCATAAACCAGAAAACTTGAGAAATCGGAGACAACTTACTAATAATATTGTAGAAAATAGTATATTATGATATTATCTTAGGATGGGTCGAACTCATTGCTAGCTATCAAGTTATCACCTTCGGATATCCAAATAACATGTCAGTTCGTGTATTACAAGTAAGTAAGGTAACAATCAATCATTTTTTGTACAACTTCCAGCATACATAAGTTGTAATATATTTCAAGGGTGAAGTTGAAACACCCTTTAGGTTAGCCCAGAAACTACACTTGAAACAAATCTGCGTGTGATGGAACCGTCTACATCTAGACCGGGATTTAAGATGGTAATATCCATTCCGACAGCACGCCCAGATCCAAGTATGATTCTCAAAAGTTCGCTCAGATCAGGGAAACAAAGTCCACCATCTAAATGATAGTCCACAGCTGGCATGATTACCTCGTCCAGAACATCTACATCAAGGTGAATCCAGAATCCAACGAGGTCATCCTTCATCAACTTTTCGATGGCCAGAGAAGCGGCTCGTGTAATTCCTGATTTACGCACTTGCTGGTGGTCAAAGATATGCATATTCGTCTCATGTACGCTCTGACTTCCATAACTTGTTGCTTGTTCTTCATCACGGCAGCCAAATACAACAATGTCTTCGTCTCTGACAAGCGGTTTGAGGCCACCAATATTAGTTAGAATATCTGGACCTCGACCAGACACAATTGCAAGCTCCATATCAGCTACCTCTCCAGTTGGAGATGCTTCAGGTTGATAAAAATCAGAATGGCCATCAATAAAGAATAAGCCATATCTACTACTACCGCCGATTCGCTTTAATGCCAAAAGATTACCAATCAGAATACTGCAATCGCCTCCAAGAACTACAGGAAATTGTTTCTTATTTAGTACTTAGAATATACGCAATACGTTCTTACTATGATGGATTGCAGTCTCTGATAAGTCGGCAAAATCAGCTCAAACAAAGATATTCTTATAAAAAGATTCATTCATCATGGGGTTTAAGTATTCATTAAGAAGAAAACAGACTCTTGTTTCCATAAAATATTAAGTGAATGTAGAAAGCGGAAATATGCTCTCTGTGAATGACACGAAACGAATTAATGCAAAATTAAGTGACTTAAATTGATAAGAGGAAGCTGAGCTAATAGGTAGAGCAATATGGGCGAGCTATCGTTAGGCTGTTCTGGGTGGAATTATCCTGATAATGCAGATAAAGGAGGATGGACTGGTGTATTCTACCCAGACAAGGATACCAAGAGACTGCGATATTATACTCAATTCTTTAATACTGCAGAGATGGATTCTACTTTTTACGAAAAATTCTACTCATATATGACGAAGGGCACATTTATCGGTATGAGCAGAGCAACCCCGGAGAAATTCCAATTTTCTATAAAAGTGCCAGAAACGGTTACCCACGTCAAAAGACTCGATATCGAAAAAGGAGCCATGACGTCTTTTGAGGAATTTCTGGATAAAATATCCCCCTTAAGAACAGCCAACAAATTGGGCGCAATATTATTCCAGCTCCCTCCAAGCTTTACCGTTAGTGATTTCAAGAATATTGAAAAATTTCTCGATCGATTACCTACCTCTGATGGCTATGAGTACGCTGTTGAATTTAGACATCCTTCTTGGGGCACTGAAGGCCCGTGGGAAATGCTAAAGCATTACAATATTGCAGCTGTGTTGACAGATTCTCCTCCAAGTGAAAATCTCCAATATTTGTCGGATGTAATCGTTACCGCAGACCATTCCCTTGTAAGATTTCATGGAGGAAATGCCAAGGGACACTATTGGTACAATTATCTGTATTCAAAACAAGAATTGAAACCGTGGGTGGAGAAAGTGGATCAAATAAGAAAACAAACAAAGATTCTTCGGGTGTATTTTAACAATCACTACGGAGGAAAGGCCGTGGTTAACGCATTACAATTCAAACCAATGACTGGAGCTTCTTTATCTGAGATTGAAACAAATGCGCTAGAACATGCGGAGAAATATATGTCGAATAGGTTAATTACATCTTCTGGCGTTTATCGATCGTGAGCACTTTTCTCAGTCTCAACATCTCTTCCATGTTCCTCCCTAAGCTCATACCACCACTTCCTGTTTTTCTTCCGAATACTATCCCCGTAGACTGTCCAGTCGAAACCGAAGCATCCTAATACCGATTCTGCAGACTCCAGCAACATTTCACGATATTTTTCTTTGTCATAATCATGCTCTTCGCTAATAAGATCTATAGGCGTGACCCTGCGAAGTGGATTTTTATGAGCGGCATCTGTATGGATGTATTGAATAATATCTCCGCGTACTGAAGATTTTCCAGCCTCAGTCATCTGAAGGGCAGCCGAAACGTGTGGAAACAGACTTCTATACTTGGCCAAGTCCTGTCTCAGCATCTTAGATACTACTAAATCCTTGAGCGGAATTTCACCGGTCATGACTTTGTCTATCGTCTTCGTAACGAGCAACAGAGCATTCTCATATCCCTTGGAAATTACTTCAGCTGAATCCTTGCAATCAAATAATGTGTGAAGCAATTCAGTCTGAAATTCTTTTATGAAATTTGGCGCGTCGTGTCTTCTTATCTCTATTCCTCTAACAATCAATTCGTTACTCTGAGT
>DAOM01000219.1:16711-24362 GCA_002501855.1 Candidatus Nitrosopolaris nunavutensis | reverse complement strand
GTCGGAGATGTGTATAAGAGACAGGGTAATGAGTCCATGACTGAACCTGCTCAGATTGCACTCGTGGCCAAAGATGGCATGCTCCAACGACTTTCTGATAGTGAAGAAAATATAATCTGCGACTGGTGCGTGAGGGTCTTCCAGAGTAACACTCCAGCAGTGACAACTAGCTCTTCCCCTAGCTACTCGGATAAACCACTATACAGCGAACCCGCATACGGCTACCATCAAGTATTGGTCGCTTCTCCAGATCATGACAGGAATTTATCTCAGATTTCAGTCGACCAATGGGCAAATGTGCTCTTGGTCATTCAAGACAGGGTAAGATGGCTATATACACAGAAAAGTGTAACGTATGTTGCTGTTTACATCGATAGCGGCTTGAGGGCTGGCACGTCGATTACTCATCCGCACCTGAACATTGTAACTTTTTCCACGATTCCTCCGAACATTGAGGTAGAAGCGGAAGCTTCCCATAGATACATGAATGAGAATGGGAGTTGTCCTGCATGCAATATTATTTCTATCGAATCCAGTGGCCCGAGGCAGATACTAAGTACAGATAGCTTTCTTTCATTCTCTCCGTGGGCTCCCACATATCCTTATGAATTTTGGATTTATCCTAAACGGCACACAACTGCTTTCTCGAAAATTACGCAGAAGGAGATAACTGATCTTGCACTAATGATGAGAGCAACGCTAGGAGGCATGTCAAAAGCGTTGAATGAAACACCATTCAATCTCGTGTTTCATTTCGCTCCAGAAAAAAAGAACAGCCGTCAAATCCATTGGCATATCGAGATTTATCCACAAATCCATGCGTGGTCTGGTCTTGAACGAGGGTTTGGGGTCTATGTGAATAATATTAGGCCAGAAAAAGCAGCAGAAGTGTTAGGTTCAGCATGCAGAAGGGAGCTTGCCGGCCTGGTAGGTATCACATAGGGATAACTAGAGCAGCAATTTCGTATGGCAAAATTTGAAACTTGGGTAGCTTTGGGATCCCTTGCGCTCGGGGTCATGTTTGTAGCCCTGATTATATCATTTTACAATTTCTTGATAGGCCCTGGAGGGAAGGGACCGCAAGTCTTCGTCGATCCTATTGGGGTTTTAGTCTTAATCGTTTCGATAGCAGGCGTACCTTGCCTGATACTTGCTGGCGCTGTCCTCGGACTCTCAAGATCAAGTGCAGGACGTACCTCGGCACTTATCCTCATAATTACTGGTATTATCTTGATTGCCGGCATGTCTGGAGCCAGGATTGCATTCACACATATCAACTCATTGTTTGTGGTGCCCGGTATGGAGTTAGTTCCCCTCATTTTCATAGTAGGTGGAATAGGTGTTGGAGCAGTCGGAGGCTATCTACTAAACGCTTCAAATAAAGCGCGCCGAAATCTCGAAGACGAAATCCAATAATTTTCGGCCTAGAATATTAGCATGAAATATATTTACGTATCCTCAGATGTCTATCTCTACTTGTTCAATACCTTTTCAATATTATTCTAATCTTATTGACGACCTCTGCAGGATTACTCGCAAATATGATACACATAGGCTCCTTACCAATAGCCCCTTTGTGATATATAATTTCAGCTTCCGGATTTTTTGCTAATGCATATTTAATTCCCCAAAAAATTGACATCCCCTCTTTTTTTAAAATATGTCTGGGCTCTTTACTTCTGTCGTAATTCGAGACCTTAAAAACTGCCTTTGTAATTTTTCTTATTTTCTCATCGTATTTTATGTTCATTGCGGATCGGACGAGTCTGTTGACCGTCATGTATGCAAGAAGTGCGGACCCGACATGTTTGGAGGCACCGAACTCGACCATTGAAGAAGCAGATCTTGCGGTGTCACCAATTTTGATAATTCTCCCCTTTATAGCAGCAATATGATCTAAATCTCGCGCGTCCGGAAGAGCGAATGCGATATTTGACTGAGTTTCAGGTAACAAAATGCCAAAATTATCGGATGTTTCGATATCTTCAATAGCACATCGCAGCCCCTTCAAAACGACATATCGGCTGGCGTAATCGTACATACTAGATGCAGGATTAGAAACCAAAAGTCCTTTGCCTATTTTTAAGGCATTTTGCAAGGAATCCCGCACATATTTATTAGCCAACTTGAAAGCGTCGGTTATACTGAAATTTCTTGCAAGAAATGCAGTGATTGCTGCAGAAAAATTACATCCTGTGCCATGCATCTCCTCTGAACTTAATTTTGAATTTGAAATTTCGATCAGCCTACCCTCAGAAGTCAAAAGAATGTCAGCGACTTGCTTTTTTTCAAAATGATTACCTTTAATGATAACATTTTTTGCCCCAAGATTTTTTATTTTTCTGGCTGCTCTCGCAATGTCACTCCGTGATATTATTTGGATACCCGTGATTTTTTGTGCTTCAATTCGGTTTGGAGTTATTATAGTTGAAAGCGGAATCAGGTCTGCCTTAAAAGATTCGAAAGCTTCAGGCAGAAGAAGTTTTCCCCCGGTACCTGCCGACAGGATTGGATCTAGTACCATTGGGACCTTAGACCCTTTCAATACCCTACGAATAGTTTCAATATTTGGTTTATTATAGACCATTCCGATTTTGATAGCATCTGGCGGCATGTCGAGAATGACTGATCGAATTTGTTTAGCAATGCATTCCGGAGTGACTTCGAACACGCTAGAAACTTCTTGGGTGTTCTGTGCCGTTACCGCCGTTATTGCTGTGCATCCATAAACACCCAGACTTGTGAAAGTTTTTAAATCTGCTTGTATTCCCGCGCCGGCACCTGAATCACTGCCTGCAATGGACAGAGCTACTTTCAAGAGCAGGTTTTGTTAATCCAAGGTACGCTTATTCAATTTATCGGATTATGACGGATTCGCAAGTCATTTTTTCCTCCTTGTAAATCATGAATGAGTGATCAGCCGGTATCATGGTGGGAATCTAAGTGTGGAGCTTTCGAGCTCTAGTATTGGTACGTAGATCGATTGTGCATCGGTCCCTATGCTGTCCACAAAAGTAAATTCGCCGGTAAAACGTTTTAGTTGAATGAACTTTTCCTTTGGCTTTCGTTCCTGGTTGACGAAATGCACAATGATCCCGCCTATAGTCCCAGTCTGGATAAAGAGTATTTCTCGACTATTATGTACGATGTGATACAGCATTGGTGTTAACCCGAGGGCCGATTGGGCAGAATATACTATGACTTTGAGCATATCTTCGAGAGTTCTGTATTTCAAATAGGTTTCGAAATCCGTGTGCGACATAGTAAGTTTACATCCGCACACAATTATAGACCTTTTGCCAAAGTATCTGGCGCCGTGGTAAACTAGTGACAACAAGCTACGTTGGAGTACAAAACAGTTATCAGCGCATCTAATATGGTTAGCCCCTGGTCGATACTTCAGGATTATATTGTTCAACTGTGAATTTCCTTCTAGTTCCGAAGGGCCTGAATGGCCTTCCATTGCCGTGATAGAACTTTGAAAAGAATTCAACGTAAAGCAATCTTGCTCCCTGGATACCAGGTTCAAACACGCCTAGTATGATATTAAATATGTGGCCAATAAAAAAAATCATTACCCCTAGAACGATATAGGGTAAGGTGTGATGCAGCGTCCTTATAAAAATGAAATCAATCACATCTGCCAAAATAACTGAGGCTAACAATATTCCCACGATTCGTGTATAAGAGAGAATATGACTGATTATAGAGGGCAACTCCATGACTGCTCGCACACCTTCCCCGTAGAACATTAAGCCAATTCCGCCTAATATTAAGCCGAAATACACGACTCCTTGAACATGACGTACAGGGTTGATATGGCTGTGATGCAAGAGTGCCAAGCCAGTGAGAACTATACCCCATCCAAACAAGAGCCAGCCAACCTTTCCGATCATGTGTCGTTTTTGACCCTCTCTTAAATTATTCAAGATGCCCAGAATCAAGCCGAACGATACCATGCCTAGGCCTATATAGCCGCTGAGTAACAAGAGTTTTTTCAAACCAAAGGTTCCAACGGGGTCCAGAAATGTGCCATTCGAAGGTAGGTAATGTAGGCCCTGTGCATAATGAAAGAGGTAGCCGTTAAGATGAAACCCAAAATACAGGTTGAAAATAAATCCTAAGATTATTGCAATGATTGCTCCAGGGATCATAGCTTTCGCCAACTTCACCATTTGACTTGGTCGCACTATTGTCTTGGCGAATTTTCTTAAGGGTCTAGGCATGATATTCAAGTCACGTTTGCCCCCTTCGACTCGACGTATCACCCACAAAGAAACGAGAAGTATAACAATTCCATAGCCGACATCACCAAGCATCATGCCATAAAATACCGGAAAAATGAGACCAAACATGAGAGTCGGGTCGAACTCGTCTCCAGATGGCATAGAGTAAAATCTTACAAACGATTCAAAGACTCGAAATCTTTTGGGATTTGCCAGAAGAGTCGGTGGGCTTTCCGCCGTCTTTAATTCATATACTACGGTATTCCTTGTGTGTCTATCAAACATTATTCTTATCTCTTTGAGTTTTGACTTTGGTGCCCATCCTTCCAATGCGAGCGCGTCTGCACTCAGTCCGAAATTATCCGTGACCTCTGACTTTTTATTTTCTATCTCAAGCTGCTCGTGTATGCTTACAATGGTCGCATAATATTTTTTCGAAATTTCCAATAGTTGCTCGTTTATGGCCTGTAGTTTGTTGGAGATTTCACTCTTTTGATTTTTTTGATCTTGGATTATATTAGATGGTTTCCCACTAAGATCAGGTACTGGTTCGAGATTAATGCTGTGTGACTGTACCAGCGAAGCAAGAACTTGAGTAGGAAAATTTGGAAGAATAACAAGAACAAAATGCGTAGCTGCTTTGTCTTCCTTGTAGTACAGAACGACGTCTTTCTTCCGTTCTTCAAGCGCTTTCTTAAATTCCACAAATTTCTCAGATGGCGCACGCCCAAAATAGCAGTGGGCAGATGACAAGTGTAAGATTCTTAGATCTTCAGGAAAGAACGAAAACTCTTCGACAAGTCTTAGATTATTCTCTGTATCTTTCATCCGTGTAAGCAGGTCATCCTTTTGTCTTTCCAAATAACCAACCTTGCTATCGATATCTATAGCTTTAGCAGCATGTAGAAGTTCCTCTGTTGAGTTAAACTGATATCGTTGCACAACAGGGTAAGACGGAAGTGCTGCCTTCAAGGCCCTCATTCGGAGAAGCTGGTCTGATAGAATTACCTCCCTGTATGGGTCGCCTTCACGCCCGCTGCTTAAGATAGCGGCCGCGTCTTTAGACAGAGGTTCTAGTTGTACTGCTCCAAGGTCATGAAGTATAGATACTATAACCTGCTTATCTCTTCTGAGGCCGATAGCAGCCATACGGGCCATTGGCACGGGCTTTAGCACGTTCCTTCACTCAACTCCCCTGAGTAAGATGTCTATTATCCTTTGTATCGTCTGATTATTTACCTGCGCCGAAATATTTTTCGACCTAATTTGGGCTTCTTTGATAATTGAATCTGCTTCTGCTAGGGCCTTCCTTCTAGATTCCTCGATGCTTTTGATTACAACGTTCTCACCCTCAGCCTTTGACGCCTCTATTAGCTTTTCTATCTGAATCTGCATATTTCTAATTTCTTCTTCAACCTCGCTTTTTCGTGCATCGATTTCTTTCTCAGCGCTATCCTCAGCATCCTTAATCTGTCTTAGGGTCTGAATGTAAGCCTCTTGCGTATTTGACATTATTAACCTCCAAAAAAATGCTTACCTATATACAGAACTACAACTACGGTACCAACAATATTACCTATCTTAAAAGCCCTCATTAACAGGTAGAACTTTCTCTGTTGGGGGTTCGCAAACCTAACCGGCAAGAATTTTTTGTTCCTCCTTTTTAATACTCTCTTCCTCCCTCTCTCCCATCTTTCGCTTTACAGTTTTTAACATAATGAACGTATCACGTTCCATTTCATCAAGTCTGAAAGTGATGAATTTAACTGCGGCCTCTAACCGAGGGACAAAAACATTTTCGATTGCATTTGATTTGCGTTTTGTTTTCTCTATTTCGAGCAAAAGTTTCCTTAACGCCGTCTCCTTTTCAGCTACATCCAGTACCATCTTGTGAACCTGTTGAAATGACTTTATGGCTTCGTTAATTGAAGTTGGAAGTTCTAAGAGATATTCAGTAAGAGCCTCTTGCCTTTGGCCTCCTACTAATTTGGGTATACGAACGCCCATCACATTCTTTGACTTAATCTGCAGATTGGTCATACTAGGAATCTTCATTGCCTCATTCTCTAGTCGAATTGCGCCTGCCATCATTTCTGCCATCCTAATGCTTTCGTACCCTTTCATTAGCTCGGACTGCAAACCACTTCTTAATGTTGCAGCAGTCTTGCTGGTGCTGAAAAACTCTAGAATCAATGCTTGCCGCTTGAGCTTCAAAAGTTTTAAACCCTTCTTGGCGATAACAATTCTTCTCTTGGTTCGTATATATTCGAGGCGCGTTGGACGTATATTAATTGCAGACGGCAATTACTCGATCACTCGACCTCCGTCCTTACTGCTTTTTTCCTCCCATATTTCTCAATGAATTCAGGCTTGATACGCTTCATCTCGGATTCTGAAAGGTCACTTAGAAGTTCCCACCCAATGTTTAGCGTTTCTTCGATTGAGCGATTTTCATCAAAACCTTGATTTACAAATTTTCGTTCAAAACTGTTTGCGATCTTCAAAAACTTTCTATCTATCTCACTCAGAGCTTCTTCACCGACAATCGCGGCCAATGCTCTAGCGTCCTTACCCTGTGCGTACGTCGCATAGAGTTGATCTGCTAGACTTCGATGGTCTTCACGTGTCCGACCCTTCCCGATCCCTTGATTCATTAAACGCGAAAGACTAGTCAGGACGTCGGCCGGCGGGTGAATATCTGCACGTTGTAAATCTCTGCTCATAACTATCTGGCCTTCGGTTATGTAGCCGGTAAGGTCGGGTATCGGATGCGTGATGTCGTCAGCCGGCATTGTTAAAATAGGAATCTGTGTAACTGAACCCTTTCTGCCCTTTATTCTCCCTGCACGTTCATAAATTGAAGCCAGATCTGTATACATATAACCAGGATAACCTCTCCTGCCTGGAACTTCTTCGCGTGCAGCAGCTATCTCTCTCAGAGCTTCGCAGTAATTTGTCATGTCTGTCAAGATAACAAGAACGTGCATCTCCCGTTCATATGCAAGGAATTCCGCAGTTGTCAAGGCTAGTCTAGGTGTTAGTATTCGTTCCATTGAAGGATCCGAAGAAAGGTTCAAGAAAAGAACGGTTCGTCCTAACGCCCCACTTTCTTCAAATTGTTTAACAAAAAAGTTCGCTTCTTCACTAGTGATCCCTATGGCTGCAAATACAACAGAAAAGCTTTCAGTGGTACCAAGAACCTTTGCTTGTCTAGCAATTTGCGATGCGAGCATATTATGAGGTAGACCTGCACCTGAGAAAATCGGCAGTTTTTGACCTCTCACAAGTGTGTTCATTCCATCGATATTGGACATTCCAGTCTGGATGAATTCAGAGGGTTGCTCTCTGGAATACGGGTTGATGCCAGAACCCACTAGATCGAATTTTTGTTTTGATACGATCTTGGGGCCATTATCTCTTGGATT